>JANOVQ010000326.1:0-4014 GCA_031417495.1 Pseudomonadota bacterium
ACCCATTAATTTGGTTTTTGACAGCGTCACTATCGGTGCTGCGGCTCAGGTTGAACGGGTGGCGAGCCGTGTGCGATCGAGCGGGATTTTTTCGAAAGTCGATATTGCCGGCCGCCAATGGGCCTACACTGTGGTCCTGCGTTACCGAATCAATCGCCAAGAAAGCGACAAGTGCGCCACCGACTTCGTACAGGGCCTTGCCGCTAAAGATCGCGACGTGGCCAAGAAATTGCGCGAATCTCAAACGTCGCGACCTAATTGGGGCGGCTAGGTGAGTGTCGGTGTCGCGAAAGCGTTAGGTTTGGATTGCCGCATATATCCATATCAGTATAATTGGTCACTATGAAAGCCATGCGCTTCCTTGGTGATTCTTTGAAGCGTCTCCGTGATTTCCCTGAGGATGCGCGCCACGACGCTGGTTACCAGCTTGAAAAAGTGCAGCGTGGCGTGCAGCCGGATGACTTCAAACCGATGCCTTCGATTGGCAAGGGCGTTGAGGAAATCCGACTGCAGGACGAAACAGGTGCGTATCGGGTGATTTATACCGCGCGTATGGTGGATGCGGTGTATGTATTGCACGTGTTCCGGAAAAAAACGCAGACCACGTCGAAACGCGACATCCACCTGGCTGCCGAACGCTTTGCCCAATTGATCGGAGGTCATCAATGAGCCGAAAGAAAATCGAATGTTACGCCAGCGTTTGGGATGCGCTAGCTGATACTCCTGAGCAAGCCGCCAATCTGCGAGCACGGGCTGAGCTCATGCAACAGATCGCGGCCATTGTGAAAGAAAGCGCGTGGACCCAAACGGAGGCTGCAGAACAATGCGGAGTAACCCAGCCGCGCATGAATGATTTGCTCCGTGGGCGGGTGTCGCGTTTTTCTCTTGATGCCTTGGTCAATATCGCGACGGCGATTGGGCGGCGTGTGCATCTGGCGCTTGAAGTCGCTTGATCTGAAATCAGGAGAATCAGGGGGTCAGAGTTATTGAAAATGGGACTTGTCACTGCCACGAACCTAGCCGGCAATTTCAATAACCCTGACCCCCTGATTGCCGGACCCTTAAACTCGAAAAAGCTGTCGCTGCCCGAGGGCTTGCGACGACCTGCCGGGACACGCTGTAGGGGCGAATCCGCCCAATCTACACGGGGCTCGCCAAGCGACCTGCCGGCCCCGCTACAGTGTGCGGATGAAATGTCCCAGCAACCGGTCCGAGCGAGATTCGAATAGGCCGAGTTGGGAGGATTGCGGCAGCGAGTGTCCCGGCGTTACCCGCCATGTCTGACGGCTCGAACACCTCGCGAATCCTGACCCTGGTCTTCGCCGACCTGGCGGACTCGACCGCGCTGAAGACACAATGAGGCGATCAGGCGGTCGGTGAATACATCGGACGCCACCGGGCACATGTACGCCGACTTGCAGCGGAATGTGGCGGCCGCATTCCCGACTGGGCCGGCGACGGCTGTTTTCTGACCGTCGACGCCTCAAGCTCCTCGGTGCTGTTCGCGCTACGACTGCAGGAGATCCATCACACCGAGTCCGATCTCCCCGGCGTGCGCATCGGACTGCACATGGGCGAGGTCAGCGAACACGCAGGCCCCGACGACGATCCCGCACGTCCGCGGATCGAGGGGCTGGCGGTCGATCTCGCTGCGCGGATCTGTGCGCTTGCAAGACCTGCACAGATACTGATGTCAGCTGCCGTTGCAGACAGTGCACGTCAACGGGTAGCTAACAACAGTTTCGCCCAGCCGATTTGCTGGCAGGCTCACGGCCCGTATCCAGTAAAGGGATTTGACGGCACGATCGAAATCCGGGAAGCAGGCCTGGAGAGCGTGGCACCGTTCGTGGCGCCGCCACGGGCACAGCCGGTCAGTTCGCCCGGGAGCGCCAACCGAGTGTTGCCGGCTAAGCCCTCTATCGCCGTCCTGCCTTTTGCCAACCTCAGCAACGACCCGGAACAGGCGTACTTTGCAGATGGGATGATGGAAGAGATCACCACCGCCCTGTCGCGTATCAGGTCGATATTCGTGATCGCCAGCGGTTCTACTCAGTCGCTCAGAGGCAAGACTTCAGCACCACAAGAGATCGGGCACCAACTCGGCGTGCGGTACATTCTCGAAGGCAGCGTTCGCAAGGCTTCGAACCGAGTGCGCATCGGTGTCACGCTAATCGACGCCAGTGACGGTGCCCAGATCTGGGCCGAGCGGTTTGAGGACACATTGGAAGACGTGTTCGCGTTGCAAGACAAGGTTGCGGTCAGCGTCGCAGGCGTCATCGAACCCACCATACGAGAAGCGGAGATCCGCCACTTGGCTAAGCGACCGACGGAGAATATGAGCAGCTACGATCTCTTCCTGCGGGCTTCAGCACTGGTAACCGTCTACGAGAAAACCGAAATCTTCACAGCACTTGAGCTACTGGATCAGGCCATCGCCCTGGATCAAAACTACGCCCTGGCGTTTAGCCTGGCGGCCTACTGCCATGCGCAGGTTGTCGTCACTGGTTGGTCCGATGATCCGGAGATGCACCGCCGCCTGGCGGTAGATCTTGCGCAACGGGCGTTGCGGGTAGGGGGCGATGACGCGGAGGTCTTGTCATGGGTGACCGGTACCTATCTTCCGCTCAACGAGGATATCGATACATCGATCGCATTGATCGATCGCTCCATCGCGCTTAACCCGGGCTCGTCCTTTGCCTGGCACATGAGCGGTTGGTTACATGCCGCCTCCGGCGAAGCGGATCTTGCTGTCGAACACTTTAAAACGGCGATGCGGCTGGATCCGTGTTCTACCGACAGATTTTATCTGCTCAGCGGCATCGCCCTCGCCAGATTCGATCAGCGCCGGTTTGGCGAAGCCATTGCTCTCCTGAAGGAATCACTCCAGCTACAGGCGTCCGTGTCGATCAATCAAGCTTTGTTGGCGGCTTGCTATGCGCATCTCGGAAAGCTCTCTGCGGCCCAGGCTGCGCTCGCGGACTATCGGAAGTTGAGCTCTATCGAGATCCAGAAACGCATAACCCTCTTCCATAAGCCCGAGCATCGGCAGCTGTTCCTTGACGGGATCGCACTGGCCGAGGGTTTGGCGGGTGCCTCCAGTCCGTCGCGTGACTGCGCCTGTCTGTCGATTGATCTCGGGAGCCGCATGTGATTTTGGGGGTGAGCCCCTTAGACGCGAGATGGAGATCACCGAGCCCCGTCTAGAGCCATAGACAGATTGTCCTGCTGATGCTGCCGGAAATCGCGAAATCATTGAAGCATCAACTTCTTCGCACCGCATAAACCGCTGCGGAGAATTGACTTTGCGGCCTTTACGAGCAATTAATGAAATCTCTACGCAAAGGAGAGGTGAGATGACCTACTCGGGAAGGTGTTATTGCGGTGCGATTAGATACCAAGTCGAAGGTGAACCGAAAGATGTCTCACTGTGCCATTGCAATGATTGTCGGCTTCATTCTGGGGCACCCGTAATGGCGTGGGCTGGGTTCGCCGAAAGTGAACTCAAGGTGACGCAAGGTAGCCCCAAGACTATCAATATGTCCGGTGCGGCTATTCGCAGCTTCTGCGGAAACTGTGGCACGGGATTGTTTTACCACAACGCCGAGCTATTACCTGGCGTCGTCGAAATTCAGTACTCGACCTTCGAAGACCCCAATGCGCTCGCGCCGACTATGCAGATTCAAACGGCCGAAAGGATCGGGTGGATGAGAAACCTGCATGACCTCCCCGCCTTCGAGAGATTTCCCGAATAGCGTTTCCCCACAAGCAGCTTTTCGGGCCAGTAGTTTGACGTCGTGACTTCGGCCCGACTGCCCCTTCCCGATTTGAATTGGAATATGGTTTCTCTCGCTACCTGCGCCAGCGGGCGAATTAAACAACCGCAGCGGAGAAAGGTAAGGGTAGATCACGGCCGCTGGTTAGGGTTGATATCGGATACTTCCGCAGCGCACGACGTGGTGCGGGCGGCCTGGCCGATTCGACTCCTGTCGGCCAACGCACTAAACCGCTCGCGCG
>JANOVQ010000327.1:0-2068 GCA_031417495.1 Pseudomonadota bacterium
GCATGCAGCTTCTCGCCGATATCGAATAAGTAGCGCCGGTTATAGACGCCAGTGAGAAAATCGCGATTCGCCGTCTGATGAACCTGGCGCACATAGCCCACCATATTGGTGTTCTGGGTGACGCGGCAGTAGAACTCCTCTGTTGCAAACTGTTTGGCGAGAAAGTCGTTCGCGCCAGCCTTGAGAATCTGGGCGGGTAGGCCGGCGTTGGAAGAATCGGACAGGCCGATAATCGCGAGATCCTCGCGCCGGTACTGTTGGCGGATGGCGTCGATGAGATCAAAGCCATCCATGCGCGGCATGTTGATATCGGTGATAACCAAAGTTATGTCCGGATGGTCGGCGAGGACTTCCAGTGCATGCACGCCGTCCGTGGCCTCGAATGGCTGATAGAAGTAGCGCGCCAGAAGACCGGTTAAATACGCGCGATAGCTGCGCGAATCATCCACCACCAGCACCTTTTTTGTGCGATTTTCGCGCAGACGGCCCACCAGATACGCCACGTGTTCGATCTGATGGTTGGTCGCCTTGACCACGTAGTCGATCACATTCTTCTTGAGCATTGCCAGGCGGACAGCCTCGTCGGAGGTCCCGGTCAAGACGATTGAGGGGATCCCGAGATCCAGCATGACATCGACGACTTCGCCGTTGGGCGCATCGGGTAGATTGAGATCGAGTGCTGCGCAGAAGAAGCGTGCGGGACTATCGCCCACCAGATATCGCGCCTCATTGAGCGAGCCGGCGACCTCCACGTCAAAGCCGCCGAGTTCGTGCAGGAAGCTGGACAGCAGGGCGCGCACGGCACGACTGTCCTCCACAATCAGGATGGATTGGGCTTCGCTGGCGACCGTCTGCGCCTGAAGTCGGGAAAGTTTGATCGACGGTGCGGCGGCTGTTTGCATATTTAGCGGAGACTCGACCGACGAATTTTATGAATCAATCTACATTAGCGTCTTCCGGCGTGAACTCTTGATAGAAGGGGTGTGCGAAGTCAGGCCGTGCGGAGCGGGACCGCCTGACCAGGCCTCAGCGCCAATCGAGTGGATCGACCCGGGACAACAGCGCCGCCGCCTCTGCCACCATGCGGGTAAGTAGAGTTGCCGCCGGTTCGCGCGCATGCAACAGGCCGATCGCCTCACCCGCCACCACCGGTAAGCGCGCGAAATCGCCTTGCGCGCGTGCCGTTTGGAGCTGTTCACGCAGACTGCCACGCAAGCGTGCGGCCTCTGTTTCGCGCCCGGCCCACTCGTCGGTAAGTTGATTCCGGAGCACCCGGAACGAGAATTCGGCGGGCCATGGCACATCGCGCAGCGCGTCCAACGCGGTGGTGCGCACCGTGTCATCGCCGCTGTTCGCCAGGCCGCGCGCAACCGCCGCAGCGGGGGTGAGCGCTTCGGTGGCCGCCCAGAAACGCGAGCCGACGACGACGCCATCCGCACCCAGCATGAGGGCGGCCGCGAGGCCACGCCCATCGGCGACGCCGCCGGCGGCGAGTAATAGCGTCTGCGGCGCGTGTTGTGCCAGATAGTCGGCTGCTTCGGGCACGAAAGGGAAGGTAGCGCGCGCCCCGCCATGCCCGCCGGCCTCCGTGCCTTGGGCGACGATTGCGGTGGCGCCAGCCGCGATGGCCTCGCGGAGATGCTGCAGAGTTTGGGCCTGACAGATCAGCGGAATCCCGGCGGCGTGAATCGCCGGCGCGAACTGTGCGGGATTAGTGAACGAGAGAAACACGCACGCCGGCTGCAAGGCCAGGGCCTGCTCGAGCAGGTGGGGGATTTTGGCCAGTGCCCAGGTGATGAAGCCGATGCCGATACGCTGGCCGACCGCCAGGCGATATTCTACTGCGAGATCCGGTTCGCCGCCCAGGGTCCCCGCATAGCCCCCGCCAAGAAGGCCCAGGCCGCCGGCACGGGTGACCGCCGCCGCCAACGCGCCCCCCGCGACGAGCGCCATCGGTGCGTTGAGAATTGGATGGGTGATGCTGAAGCGTTCAGTGAGGCGGGTTTTCAGGACGCCACGAGCGGCCGATGAACTGGCGTGGGACATGGATGGCGCGCTCCGGTTGGCG
>JANOVQ010000328.1:0-17811 GCA_031417495.1 Pseudomonadota bacterium
CGTTCGTCGGCATGACCTTCCAAGGTAATAGAAGTGCCCGAATGGGCCTCCAGGTAATGGGCATGAGCCTGCACGACGCCTTCAAAATCGCTGCGGATATTGGTGCTGTCATAGTCAAAATAGATGACCCGCGTCGAGAGCGGGCTGCTGGGATCATTGAGCGCGTTGGCAGCGGTACTGGCGCCATCGTCCATGCCCTGGCTCTTCGCCGCATCGATATCGTTCATCTCGCCATTTGAGATCCCGCGATTCTCGACTGAGGCTGGCGCCGCCGTTTTCTTGTCGAGACTGCTACATCCACTTAAGGTTAACGCCACCATCGCCGCGCATATTCCGTTCAGCAAAATCCTCGTCATATCATTCTCCTCACCGATTAATTCTTTTACCCGCTATTCCCGGAAAGGACCCCAGGCCGGTTCACGAACCTGGCCTTGTTGGAGCGCTAAACGTTGTTTGACCGTGCCATCGACGGAGGTGGCCGCGAGTTCTGTGCCGCGCCCGCCCATTGTGGCATAGATGATCATACTGCCATTGGGCGCAAAACTCGGCGACTCATCCAGATTGGAATCTGTAAGGACACGAAATCGGCCGTCGGCGAGAGTCAGCAGCGCAATGCGAAATCCACCACCGCCATGCACCATCACGAGCGATTTCCCGTCGGGCGCGTAGCTCGCGCGCGCGTTGTAATCACCCATGTTGAACGTTACGCGTTGTTGCGGTCCGCCTGCCGCAGAGACTCGATAAATTTGCGGACCGCCACCACGATCAGAGGTGAACACAATGGTCTGTCCATCGGGCGACCACGCGGCTTCCGTGTCGATCCCGGCATCGCTAGTCAGGCGCGTCTGTTGTTTGGACGCGAGATCGACCACATAAATATCTGGATTACCTTCCATCGAGCGCGTCACTGCCAATCGTTTTCCATCCGGGGAAAAAGCGGGGGAGCTATTGATGCCAATCCCAGACACCACTTTCTGGCGCTCGCCGGTCCGTACATCCTGGATGTGGATCGCAGAATTCCGTTCTTCAAAGGACACATAAGCGAGTCGATTGCCATCGCGCGACCATGCGGGCGACAGTACCGGCTGGCGTGACTCCAGAATGGTCTTCGCATTGTAGCCGTCCCCATCCGCGATCTGGAGGCGATAAGTCGCATCCTTAGTGCTCTTGCGATCAACTGTGACATAGGCGATGCGTGTCGAAAAGGCACCTTTGGTTTTCAGCAGTGCCTCGTAAATGATGTCGCTGATGTGATGGGCGGTTAAGCGCAGATTCGACACGTGCGACGGAATCTGGAAGCCCGCCAGCTGTTTGCCGGTGAAGACATCGAGCAAGCGAAATTCCACCATGTACCCGCCTTCGCCAGTCGCACCTATTCGGCCGATCACCAGATTGTCGATCCCGAGCACGCGCCAATCCTTGAAATTGACCTGCGGGATATCGGTCGGGCGCGCCGGCAGATCCGCGCGCGGCAACGGCTTGAAGCTGCCACTGCGTGTGAGGTCGTTGGCGATGACCTGGGCGAGATCCTCCGGTAAAGGCGCGCCGCTCCATTCAAAGGGCACCACGGCGATCGGCAGCGCGCCTTCAACCCCTTGAGTGATGCGGATTTCAAGCGGCCCTTTAGGGGCGGTTTGCGCGCCAACGCTGCCGCCAATGAGGAGCAGGATTAACGCCATGGCCTTTCTTTTCACGTGACTAAAACTCCGGATCAAAGACAAAATTAAACTCCCGCATTTGTTGCATGAGGCGCGCCTCGTCGGGCACGGGTAATGGCGAGGCCTTGCGCACGGCCGTCTCCGCTTGGCGGTCAAACACCGCATTACCGCTCGACTGCACCACCCGCGCCTCGACCACTTCGCCGCCCGGGATTACACGCACTAGGAGCGTACATTTTAGCCCTGGCGGCAGGCCGGGCGGACGCGAAAAGGCATTCGTGACCGCCGCACCGATGCGGGCAATATAGTGCTGAAGCTCGGTCGCGTCCTGACTGGCTTGGAGTGCCGCCGCCTGCTCAGCCTCTTCCGCCGCTAGTGCTGCCTTGAGCGCTGCCTCTATTTTGGCGGCTTCCTGCTTGCGTTGCGCCTCGGCCAAGCGTTTTTTCTCGGCGGCTTTCCGCTCGCTCGCAGCCTTTTCTTGTGCTTTCGCAGCCTTTTCTTCCTGGAGCTTCTTTTCCGCGGCCTTGGCGTGCTGCTCCGCCGCCTGTGCGGCCGCTTCCTCGACTTGCTTCTTTTCTAGTTCAGCCTTCTTCTGCGCCAGCGTGGCCTGCTCCTTCGCCATTTCCAGGCGTTGCTTTTCGGCCTCGAGCTGACGGTTCTCGCGCTCCTTCTGTTGCTTCGCTGCAGTTTGCTCTTGTTTAAGTTGGGCGAGCTTGCGTTCCTCTTCTTTGACTTTCGATTCGGCCTCGCTCTGGCGTTGCTGCGCGCGCGCCAGCTTTTGCTGCTCCACTGCCTTTAGCTTCTGAACTTCGGCCGCCACCTTGCTCGCATCTAGCGTCGTTGCCTGCATCACACCCGGCGTCGCCGCCGGCGGCGTGTACGACTTAGACTTCCAGTCAATCCCGATTACCACCACGATAATCAATATCGTGTGCAGCAGCATCGAGTAATAAAAGGAGCGATTACGGCTGATTTCGGGCAGCCGCGGTAGCCTGGGTCGCGCTTTATCTTTCACTGAACAATGACTTCGAGCAGTTTAATCGGCTATTTCGCCACTGGTGGCACGGTTAACAGCCCCACATTTTTGACTCCCGCGCTCTGCATCAAGGCCATCACCTCCACAATCCGGCCATAGGGCACGCCGGCGTCACCGCGTACCAGAAAATTTGTGCTCGGGCGGTATTTGTTGATGCCGGCGAGGCGTGAAATCAGGGTGTCCTCATCGATCGGCGCCTCTGGTTTCTCACCGAGATCGACAAAAATATCGCCGCCTGCGTCGATACTGACGATCACCGGCTCCTGCTCCGAGGACTCGATGACCTCGGACGGCGCCTGTGGCAGATCGACCTTTACCCCTTGCGTGATTAGCGGTGCGGTGATCATAAAGATGATCAGCAATACCAGGGTGACATCGATATAGGGCACGACATTCATTTCCGCCATCAGACGTTTTCCACGTCGCCCCCGTTGAATCACATTTGCCACACGCGGATCCTCTACGAATGAACTTGACGCTGCAGAATGGACGCGAATTCTTCTGCAAAAATTTCGTAACGGGTCGTCAGACGATCAATCTCGCTGGAGAACTGGTTATAGAAAATGACGGCTGGGATAGCCGCAAACAAGCCCATCGCAGTCGCCACCAACGCCTCGGATATGCCCGGCGCCACCATCGCCAAGGTCGCCTGGTGCACATTGCTGAGCCCGCGAAACGAATTCATGATGCCCCACACGGTACCGAACAACCCGATATACGGACTGACTGACCCGACGGTCGCGAGCATCGGCAGGTTGGCCTCAAGTTCTTCCAGCTCGCGACTAACCGCAATCCGCATCGCACGTTGCGACCCTTCCAGGACCATCTCAGGTGCGATGCCGTCTTTCTTGCGCAGGCGCGCAAATTCTTTGAAGCCCGCTTCAAAAATCCGTTGCAGCCCGTCGGTGGGATGCCGCTGTTGGCTGATGCGGTTGAACAAGGCCGTCAGATCCTCCGCCGACCAGAACTGATCCTCGAAGCCCTTGGCAGTCCGTTTAGCGTCGAGTAATTCGCGACGTTTGCGAATCACCTGGGCCCAGGATGCCACTGACGCCAGCAACAACAAGAGCATCACGAACTTAACCAGCAGGCTCGCGCCGAGGATCAAACTCGCGATCGACATATCAGCTTGCATTCCGAATCCTCAAATAAATCTCCTCGGGCATCCGCATCGCGGCCATCTCGCGCAAATTCACGCAACCCACGCGGATCTGGCCACGGCACAGCAGCGACCCGGTCTCCGCGACCACATCCTGTTCGAATTCAATACTCGCCCGGCCACAGCGTTGTAACCGGCAGATTGACTGCAGACTGTCGTTAAAGCGTGCCGGTCGCTGGAAATCGAGCGCCGCGGAGCGCACCACAAACGCCAGATTAAAGCGCTGTGCCAAATCATTCTGCTCGAAGCCCAAAGCGCGCAACCATTCGGTGCGTGCGCGCTCCATGTATTTGAGAAAATTCGCGTGGTACACGATCCCGGCCGCATCGGTATCCTCGTAATAGACGCGCACAGGGATTTGAAATTCGGGTATCACGTAGTCACGCCTATTCCAGGCCATCGAATAAATCGACTGCCGGGCCCGCCAATCCTGGCGGGGGACTCAAACCAAAGTGTTGCCACGCCAGGCGCGTCGCCATCCGCCCACGCGCGGTCCGCATCAAGTAACCTTGCTGAATCAGAAACGGCTCCAGGACATCTTCAATCGTGCCGCGCTCCTCACTCAGGGCCGCGGCCAGGCTGTCCACGCCGACCGGACCACCGTCGAACTTCTGCATGATTGTCAGCAATAATTTGCGATCCATGACATCGAACCCCTGCGCATCCACATTCAGCAGATCGAGCGCGCGGGCCGACACCTCAATAGTCAGGCAGCCATCCGCCTTGACCTGCGCATAATCGCGCGCGCGCCGCAGTAAGCGATTGGCAATGCGCGGGGTGCCGCGTGATCGTCCCGCGATTTCGAACGCGCCCTGTGCCTCAATCGGCACCTGCAGGATGCCGGCGGCACGGGTCACAATCCGCGCGAGATCGGCCGTCGCATAGAACTCCAGGCGCTGCACGATGCCGAAGCGATCACGTAACGGAGACGTTAACAGCCCCGCGCGGGTAGTCGCGCCAACCAGCGTGAATGACGGGAGATCGAGCTTCAATGCGCGTGCCGACGGACCTTCGCCGATCATGATGTCGAGCTGGAAGTCCTCCATCGCAGGATAGAGGATTTCCTCGACCACCGGGCTCAGACGATGAATCTCATCAATGAATAGAACATCGCGCGGCTCTAGATTGGTCAGCAGTGCAGCGAGGTCGCCCGGTCGTTCGAGCACGGGCCCGGAGGTCTGACGTAGATTGACGCCGAGTTCGTTGGCGATGATGTGCGCGAGCGTGGTTTTGCCGAGACCCGGCGGCCCAAAAATCAGGACATGATCCAGGGACTCGCCGCGTTGGCGCGCGGCCGCGATAAAAATCTCCATCTGCTCGTGCACTGCGGGCTGCCCGATATAATCGGCCAAATGACGCGGCCTGATCGCGAGATCGAGCGTGGTATCGTCTGCGCTGGCAGACGGTGAGGTTAGACGATTAGACATCGAGATCGTGATTCGCAGAGTGCTCGCGAGTGTAGCGCACTGAGACTGAATTTGGAGTTAACCACAGGCCCTGTGGCGCGCGGAATCGTGCGTCCGTCAGACCTCCAGCGTGGCTGGACCCTGTCAATTTTTGGCAAGACTGCGCAACACTTCGCGAATCAACGTCTCGCTGGTCTTGCCCTCTGCCTCCAGCGCATGAATCAGCCTGCTCGCCTCCTGTGGCTTGTAGCCGAGCGCGATCAAACCACTGACCGCATCGGCCACTGCATCCGGCGCGAGGGCGGCGCGGGACGTCGTGAACGACATACTCTGGGAATCTGCCCAATCCGCTACCCGATCGCGCATTTCGATAATCAAACGTTCGGCGGTTTTCTTGCCGATCCCCGGCAGACTGGTTAAGCGGGCGGTGTCGCCGCGTTGAATGCACACCACAAATTCATCAGGCTGAATGCCTGACAAAATCGTCAGCGCCATACGCGCGCCGACGCCATTTACCTTGAGCAGACTTTGAAACAAGCGGCGTTCAGCCAGCGTTGCAAAACCGAACAGCAAATGAGCGTCTTCGCGCACGATCAGTTGAGTGTGTAAGGTCACTTCGTGATTGACTTCGGGCAGCGCCCAAATCGTGGTCATTGACGCTTCAATTTCGTAACCCACGCCGTGGCAGTCCACCAACAGGCGCGGCGGTTGTTTGTCGAGCAGAAGGCCGCGAAGACGGCCGATCACAGGTAACGTCCCGCGCGCGACCCACGTGCGCTGCGCACGGCCAGCAGCCCTTGCCGGGTATGGCCATGACACATTGCTATCGCCAACGCATCCGCCGCATCCGCACGCGGTACCTCCGCCAGCGACAGCAGGGTTTTGACCATTTGTTGGACTTGTGCCTTGTCGGCGTGGCCATGGCCAACGATCGCCTGTTTGATTTCGTTGGGAGAGTATTCGTGGACAGGGATCTCCAGCTTGGCAACCGCGACAATCGCGACCCCTCGCGCCTGGCCCAATTTCAAGGCCGAATCCACATTACGACTCATGAAGACCTTTTCAATCGCGGCGTCCGTTGGTTGATAGGTGCGCGCCACTTCGCTCAGCGCGTCAAAAATTACGCAGAGCCTGCGTTCAAACGCGAGGTCTGCCACTTCAATACAGCCACTCGCGAGATGCACCACCTTGTTCCGTTCCATACTTACCACGCCATAGCCGGTCACCCGCGAGCCCGGATCAATACCGAGAATGATGGTCATCCCCACCACGCGGATCCCGTCCGGGTTTTGGTCATCCTCATGCGTCGTTATTGCCCAGCACAACTTTCTGTTGGGCGGTGGTGAAATCCAGCAGCCGAGTGATGGGTAATACTGCGCGTCGTGCGATCTCTGCTGGCACTTGCACTTCGTGATTGTGCCCATCGCGCAATGCGGCAGCCAATTTGCGCAAGCCGTTCATCGCCATCCAGGGACAGTGTGCGCAGCTGCGGCAAGTTGCGGAGTCACCGGCAGTCGGGGCTTCGAGCAAAACCTTGTTGGGTGCGGCCTGCTGCATCTTGTAGAAGATGCCCTTGTCCGTGGCGACGATGAACTTCTGCGCGGCCAGCGTTTTTACGGCCTTGATGAGGCCGGTGGTGGAGCTCACCACGTCGGCCTGCGCGATCACCGAAGGCGGAGACTCAGGATGCACCAACACCTTGGCGTCGGGATGCAGCGCGCGCAACGCAGTCAGTTCCTGGCCTTTGAATTCCTCGTGCACGATGCAGGCGCTATTCCAGAGCAACATGTCGGCGCCAGTCTGCTCCCGAATATAGTTGCCGAGGTATTTATCCGGTGCCCAGAGAATTTTCTTGCCTTCGCGCATGAGATGCCGCACCACCTCAAGTGCGCTGCCGGAAGTCACCATCCAATCGGCGCGGGCCTTCACGGCCGCGCTGGTGTTGGCGTACACCACCACCGTGCGCTCAGGATGACTATCACAGAAGGCGCTGAACTGCTCCGCCGGACAGCCCAGATCAAGTGAACATTCCGCGCGTAGGTCCGGCATCAGCACGCGTTTCTCGGGATTCAGAATCTTGGCCGTTTCGCCCATGAAGCGCACCCCGGCCACAACCAAAGTCTGCGCTGGATGGCCGTGGCCGAAATGCGCCATATCAAGCGAATCGGAGACATAACCGCCGGTTTCGTCAGCCAGCGCTTGCAGCTCCGGATCGGTGTAATAGTGTGCAACGAGGACGGCGTTCTCACGCTTGAGCAAAGTCTTTATTTCCGCGCGGAGCGCCGCGCGTTCGATACCATCCAGCTTTTCCACCACCGTGGGTGGCACATGAAACACCGCTGGCGGCGCGGCCACGGTAGTGATCGAATCGGGTTGTACATTCACAGGGCAGCCTCCTGGGCCAACCAAGATACGCGAAACTGCGCTGCCGGCGGTGGCGTTCAGCCGCTCGCTGGAACTTCAGTGCGGCGTAGGCGGATACCAAGCTCGCGTAATTGGTGTTCACCAACGGCAGCAGGCGCGGCCGTGAGCGGACACGCTGCGGTCTGGGTTTTTGGAAAAGCGATGACATCGCGAATCGAACGTTCCCCCGACATCAGCATGATCAGGCGATCAAGCCCGAATGCAATGCCGCCATGAGGCGGACAACCATACTGCAAGGCGTCGAGCAGAAAGCCGAACTTCTCACGCGCCTCATCGGCACCAATCCCCAGCAGCGAGAACACGCTTTGTTGCATTTCTGAGCGATGAATCCGAATCGAGCCGCCGCCGATCTCGGAGCCGTTCATCACCATGTCATAGGCGCGCGACAAGGCCGCCCCCGGATCCTGGGCGAGGGCATCCGCGTCGATATACGGCGCCGTGAACGGATGATGCAGTGCCGCCCAACGCTGATTGTCCTGGTCCCACTCGAACATCGGGAAATCGACTACCCATAACGGCCGCCACGCATCCGCTACCAGCTTCAAATCGGCCGCCACCTTGTCGCGTAACGCCCCTAAGGCTGCATTTACTACTTTCGTCTCATCCGCACCGAAGAAAATCACATCACCGGTCGCCGCACCGGTCCGCGAGAGTACTGCGGCAACGACTGTATCAGGCAGGAATTTCAAGATGGGCGATTGCAAGCCCTCGCGGCCTGCGGCGAGGTCGTTGACCTTGATATAGGCCAGGCCCTTGGCGCCGTAAATCGCGACGAATTCGGTGTAATCGTCGATTTGTTTACGCGAGAGCGCACCACCGCCAGGGGCACGCAAGGCCGCGATTCGTTTGGTTTTGTCCTGGGCGGCCGCCGCGAAGACTTTAAACTCCACCCCCTGCATGACATCCGCGAGCTCGACGAGCTCAAGTGGATTGCGCAGATCAGGGCGATCACTGCCGTAGCGGTGCATGGTCTCCTGATAGGTCATGCGCGGGAATGGGTTCGGCAATGCCACGCCCAATACCTCCTGATATAGGGCACGGATCATGGTTTCCATCAGATCGGTGACTGCGCGCTCGTCGACAAACGACATCTCGATATCGAGCTGGGTAAATTCAGGCTGCCGATCAGCGCGTAAATCTTCGTCGCGAAAACAGCGCACGATCTGATAATAGCGATCAAAGCCGGACATCATGAGCAGCTGCTTGAAGAGTTGAGGGGACTGCGGCAAGGCAAAGAAACGTCCTGGATGGGTCCGACTCGGGACCAAATAATCGCGCGCGCCTTCAGGTGTAGCCTTGGTTAACATCGGCGTTTCGATGTCCAGGAATCCCGCGTCATCGAGAAAGCGCCGGAAAAATCGCGCAACGCGCGCGCGCAGCAGAATATTTTTGCGCATCCGCTCGGTACGGAGATCGATGTAGCGAAAGCGTAACCGCGTTTCTTCCTGGACGGCTTGGTCGTCGAGCTGGAAAGGTGGCGTCTGCGCGGTATTGAGAATTTCGAGCGAATGGACGAGGACTTCCACCGCGCCCGTGGCGAGATTCGGGTTCACCGTCCCCACTGGTCGCGGGCGCACCTTGCCGGTAGCCTTTAGGACGTATTCGCTGCGGGCCCGTTCGGCGAGCGCGAACGCTGCCGGGGTATCCGGATCAATCACCACTTGCAGCACGCCTTCGCGATCCCGCAAATCGACGAAGATCACGCCGCCATGGTCACGTCGATGATGCACCCAACCGCAAACGGTAATCTCCTGACCGGTGAGTGATTCATTGACGTGGCCGCAATAGTGGCTTCGCATGGGCATGAGGCTCGTAAGGGATTGATTAGGCAGGCGCGGCGCTTACCGGCGAGCGCTGGAATGATACGGATTGCGCCCTCTTGCCGCAACGCCGCAACGGCGTGCTCGCGGTCCAACGAGGCGCGGAATTTCAGATCTGTTAAGACCTCGGCGCGCGCAGCGAGGTGCGCTACGAGGCAGTCCCGGTCGCGGCGGGTTTGACGCTGTCGCTTTTGGTTTCCGTTTTAGGCTCCGACTTAGTTTCCGTTTTAGGCTCCGACTTCGTTTCCGTTTTGGGGTCGACCTTGGCCTCTGCTTTCGACTCGGCTTTGGTTTCCGACGAACTCTCGGCTGCGCCTGCACTTTCACCCTCTGCGCTCGGACTCTTTTTCCCCTTATCCCTGAAATCGGTCACATACCAACCGGTTCCCTTTAGCGCAAAACCCGCCGCTTGAATTTGCTTCACCAGTTTTGGCGCACGACAGGCAGGACAATCAGTCAGGGCGTCTTCGGTCATCCGTTGCACAGCATCAAATTGGTGGGCGCAGGCGTCACAGCGGTATACGTAAGTCGGCATAGGAACCCTCAATGCAAGAATTGCTCAGGGAAGATAGGGGTTCGTCGAATTTTTTCAAGCGCTCCGACGCGCCTCTCCATCAGCCAGGTGGTTAAGTCCAAGGTGCTCGCACGACCCGGGCCTGCATTGCTTGTACCCCATCCCTGGGCTGGCTATCATCCGCGCCTCCTTTTTCCCCGCCCCCGCGCCGTTAGCTCAGCTGGTAGAGCAGAGGACTTTTAATCCTTTGGTCGCAGGTTCGATCCCTGCACGGCGCACCACGCATTCAACTCGATCCATAGATTTTCTCAGCCCCGAGGTAATCCCGCGGAGAGCGCCTGGTGCGCTTTCAAAAGGCCCGTTCAGCCGTCTGAGCTTGGTTCTCGGAAAGTCAGTTGAGCGCGCAACAGGGTGTGTCAGCGCGTCGGCAGATTGAAGTTTTCGCTACACGAACTTGGCCGGCTGCGTACCCGCTGCGAAGAACCGTCCAGTTTGTTCCGTTGGTCATCTAAAATTTTCGAGCTTCGGGCAGCTTGTTTTTGTAAATGCGAATCCTTATCATTCGCGCTTCGTTGTGTTTGGACAGCTTATCACTATGATTATCCGTAAGAACTGGGCCGCGTTGACCAGAATCTTGTTGACCATGGGCCTGCCTTTAGTCGCCCAGGCTGGCCCGCCAGTCATCGAGATTGCTATCGAGCAACACCGGTTCGAACCGGCCGAAGTGCGCGTCCCTGCCAATACCAAAGTGAAGTTGCTCATTAAAAATCACGACGTGACGCCCGAAGAATTCGAAAGCTACGAGCTCAAGCGGGAAAAAATTATCGCCGGCAAGACCACGGGTGTGGTGTTCATCGGACCGTTGCCGCCAGGCACCTATCCATTCTTCGGTGAATTCAATCCAGAGACGGCACAAGGGCGGGTGATTGTCGAGTAGGTCTATTGTCTAGCGTTTGATCTTTAAGTTTTGGAGGGTTTGGAAATGCTGTCGGTCGCTTTGATTGTCTTTCGTGAGGTGCTCGAAGCCGCGCTGTTGGTCGGGGTGGTGTTTGCTGCGTCGGCCGGTATCCCGGCGCGTGGCCAATGGATTCTGGCGGGCATAGGGCTCGGTCTCGGTGGCGCGATCGCAGTCGCCGGTTGTGCCGAGCAGCTCGCTGGACTCGCCGAAGGCATAGGCCAGGAACTTTTCAACGCGGGTGTGCTGTTCGCGGCAGTCCTCATGCTGGGTTGGCATACGCTCTGGATGAGTACGCACGGCCGCGAAATGCTCGGTGCGACTCGCTCGCTGAGTCACGAAATCCAGCGCGGCACGCGCCCACTTTATGCGCTTGCGATCGTCGTCGGCCTCGCCGTGCTCCGCGAGGGCTCTGAAATCGTGCTGTTCCTGGGCGGAATGTTGGCCGCGGGAACCACTAATGGCGGCGGTATTTTCATGGGTGGATCTATCGGCCTGATTGGCGGTGTCCTGCTCGGGGGTGGAATTTCTCGCGGTCTCCTTAAGATACCCACGCGGCACTTATTTTCAGTCACCGGTTGGTGGATCGCCTTACTCGCCGCAGGAATGTCCGCCCAAGCGCTTGCCTTTATCGCGCAAGCAGGACTTTTATCGCGACTCACTGAGACTGCCTGGGATACTTCTTTGCTCGTTCGCGACGGCAGTATTTTTGGCCAAACCTTGCATGCGCTGGTGGGCTACATCGCGGCCCCGATGGTGATCCAGGTCATGGGATATCTCACCATCCTGGCGCTGTTCGGCTACGCCATCATTCATACCGAAAGAGGCGCGCGAAATATCGCGGCCGGTGCGCGTGCGGCGACGTTCCCCGCAGTCGTCTATGCCATCGCTGCGCTCTTCACCAGCGCGCTGAGTCCGCCAGCCCAGGCAGGCTTCACGGTGTATTCGCCCTATGTGGAGCAGGGCGAATGGGAATTGGAATTCCGCGCTGACCATTCGGTTGATGATGACGACGCTAAAGATGGCGCGGAGGCTTTCGTCTACGAACTCGGCTATAGCCCGACTGCACGCTGGCATACTGCGGTTTTCTTCAAATCCAAACGTGCACCTGCTGAGAGTCACGAGTTAACCGAGTTTGTGTGGGAGAACATCTTTCAGCTCACCGAACCAGGCGAATATTGGCTCGATTTAGGTGCCTACATCGAATACGCCAAAGGCCTTACGCGCAGCGACGAACACGCCCTTGAATGGAAAGTGCTCGCCGAGAAGGCCGTCTCTAATTGGGTGTTCACCGCCAACCCGATATTTGTCCAACATTTTACCGACAACGACGATCCAGGCGTGGGGTTTGAGTATGCGTGGGGCACTCACTATCGCCTGCGACCAGAGTTTGAGCCCGGCTTTGAGGCCTTCGGTGATATCGGGGAACTCACGCACGCGAATGCACTCGCTGAGCAAGAACACTTCATCGGTCCGAATGTGCGCGGAAAATTTAAGCTCAACAACACCAGTAAAATCGTCTACAACCTTGGCTATTTATTTGGCCTGACCGATGAAGCCTCGGATGGCGCTGCGAAATTCCAACTCGAATACGAAATGTGGTTTTAGCGACTGCGCTGATCGCAGTTCGCCCAATTATCCGCACCTAGGCGCAGCTCTGCGCGGGTCCCGGCGGGAATTATCGTGATGCTAACCGCAGAGACCAGCATGCCGGTCTCTGCGCTCGCTATAATTCCGAAGACTTGTGACCAGTGATGAAATGGTCAATCACAAGCTGGAGCACGCCTGATGATTGAAACGCTACTGCTAACCGCAGCTCGTATATTTACCTTCGAACAACAACGCCGGCTCACCAATGCGAGTGGGTTTTTCTTTGCTCGCGACGCACGCCTGTTCCTGGTCACCAGCCGGCACGTCATGCTGGACGAACCCAGCAAGCACTTCCCTGACCGCATCGAGATCGAAGTGCATATTGATCCAGACAATATCGCGCGCTCGACCGGGTTCTCGATCCCCCTCTACCGGGATGGCAGAAGCCTGTGGCGTCAAGGCCAGGACGCGGCGGGGGAGATCGACGTGGCGGTGATTGAACTCGAGCGGGCCGCGCTGCCCGCGCGCGTGGTTTATTGCGCGTTCGGGCCCGCGCATCTGCACACCCCGGACGACCAAGTTGAAGTCGGCGCGTCAGTGCTGGTAGTTGGTTTCCCGTTGGGATTCCACGATACCTTGCATCATCTCCCGGTGGTGCGTCAGGCGGGGATTGCGTCTTCGTTCGGATTGCGTTTCCAGGGGGAAGGCTATTTCCTGACCGATGCACGTACGCACCGGGGCGGCAGCGGCGCGCCGATCGTCATCCGTGACACCTATCCCAAAGCGGTCCACGGCGCGCTGCCGTGGACGTTGCTGGGGGTGCACTCGTCGCGCCTCGACATGGAAACGCGCGATCTCAAACTGGACGAGGCGCTCGGCCTGAACTGCGCGTGGTACGCGGATATTCTGCTGACGCTCACCGCCGATTGACGGGCAAGGTAACGTGCGGTCAGTCCTCGAGTTGTTGAATGCCATCGAGGTACCATTTCGGCGTTTGACTGGCGGCAAGTTTTGTGAAGTGCCAGACTTCCCGGACCTGCTGCGCTTGCGCATCAGTTTCCTCCCGCATGAGGGTGTCGAACAGCACGACTGCTTCGAGCGCGTCGCCAACTTCACGCACTTCCAGGAGCTCGGCGTCCACTTTTAGGACGTCCGTTCGATTGTCAGCCGCGAGGGCTTTAATTCGTTCCTGGAGTTCACTGAACATGGTGTCGGTAGAGAGGCTTCTGATTACCGCTAGGTCGCGCGCATCCCAGGCCTTCTGCAGATCACCAAAGGCAATCCGAGCCCCCGTCAAAAATGCAGCCGCATCGAAACCGGCGGGCACTGCAAGCGGGGTAGCCGGCACCGGTTCGAGGGTTTGGTTTTGGTCCGGCGGCGTCGCGCCCGAGTGGTCGCCGCGAAACCAGCCTTTGGTATCGAAGCCACTGTCGCTCGCCGGTTCCAGTGTGCTCGTGGGCCGCGCCTCGCGGGCGAGCGAGTCCCGTGTTTGTTGGCCTTCGCTTGCGCGCGGGTTGTAGGCTGGCCGTAAAGTCTGTTTGCCCGCGCGCGCCGCGAGCAGCTTGTAGAGCATGAACGCGATGCCGCCAAAGATCAGCAGGTCCATGAAATTGAGATTCTCGAAGGCACCGCCGAAGAGCAGCGCGCCAAGCAGGCCGCCGATGGCGAGCCCACCCAGCATCCCCATTAGGCCGCCCCGCTTCGCGAGGCTTTGCTTAGTCGCCTGATTCTGCTGAGTCGCCCGTTGTTGCGCGGGGGAACGCGCTGGCATCGCCGCCGAGCGCTTAAAGGGTGAACTGAACCCGGACTTGCCTCCGAAGGAGCCACCGCCGCCCAAACGCTTAGCCTCTGCATCGGATAATCCGCTCAGGCTAAATGCGAGCGTCAGCAGCATGGATAGAAAAAAGCCGGTGAGTTTTTGCATTAGCATTTCGGCGCGTTGTGGTGAAGGAGCGGGAGTCTACACAAATTCTGTCTAGGTCAGTTCAACTGTGCACGTCGGCTGCCGCTAGCTCTCAGCGCTCCCAGCGACACCAGTTCTGCGCTTAGCGTTCACGCCTCGCAAGCGGGACCAGAAATTAATTTCGGGTTTTTGCGCTTAGCTAATTCTCTTAATTAGATTTGTGCGCTAACCTACTAGAAAATCGAAGCTTGCGTTGAGATTCGCAAGCCTCTGAGGGAGTAGCCTCTGGCGCTGGCGTTCGCCGAGTTGGGGCTGCTAAATTAGGACCTCGTAAGAGTCCGGCGTTGCCTCGGGTCTGCGCCAAGGTAAAACACGAAACAATATGATTCTGCTCCGCCTTGCAATGCTTTCCCTGTGCTGCGGCGTCCTGTTCGCCAGCACGCCCCCCTCCATGGCCGCCGAAACGGACCCGCACGCGCCCATTTTCGCCGAGTCGCAATACCCCTCGGCCACCCAATGCGCAAGCTGCCACCCGAAAGTGTTCTGGGAATGGGCCGTCTCGAATCATGGCTATGCCTCTATTTCGCCGATGTTCCACAAATTTGAGCAGGCGATTAACGATTTTGCGTCAGGCACCATCGGCACCTTCTGTGTGCGCTGTCACCAACAAGTCGCGACACAATTGGGTGAGCCGCGCGAAGCGGCCTTATGGGATCGTTCGGCGATTTCCCGCGAGGGGATAACCTGCATCACCTGCCACCGCGTATCGACGCAGTTCGGCAAGGTCAACGGAGAACGCCATGTCGAGGGTGGCGACATCAATCAGCCGATTTATAACGCTGGCACCGGCACCAAGTATGCGGAAGTCGCGGCCAAACCCGGTGACTTTGGGGTCTCAACTGCCGCCGGTCAGCCCGGGACCCCTATGCATGGCGCGCCGATTAAGTTTGAACAAATCGGTCAAAGCGAATTTTGCGTCTCCTGCCATCAAGTGGCGGTCCATCCAGGAATTAAGCTAGAGGTGGTGTGGGAGCAATATCGCGGCGCACCAGCCGCCAAAGAAGGGATCACCTGCCAGCAATGCCATATGGGCAAGGTGCCCGGTGAAGCGCAGGGCTTCGAAACCTGGCCGATTGCGATGATCAATGGCCAGACCGTCGGCGATCCAAATCAGAAGCACTCCAACCATATGTTCTTCGGGCCGGGTTACCCCATCGCCCATCCCGGCATCTTCCCGTTCAACCCGCGCGCGCAGCGCTGGACTATTAATGAATGGCTGAAGTTCGACTACCGCGCACCGTGGGGCGAGCCAGCGTGGGAAGACCAGGTCGCCAATGGCGAAGTGAAAGCAGAATTCCCACCCGAATGGAACGTTCGTGCCGATCGCGAAGAAGCGCGCTACGTGGTATCGCTCAATCTGAAGCTGCTGAACGACAAGAAGAAGTCGCGTATCGAAGTCATGGAGAACTCCATGCGTATCGATGGGCCGTTCTTTAAATCCCCGCCGGCATTGGGCGAGAATTTGAAATTAAACTACAAGATATCCAACCTCGATAAGGGCCATAACCTGCCTTCGGGCTCGCTTGGCGCCCAGCCGGAACTGTGGTTTAACGTCGCGCTGATTGACCCAGATGGCAAGCGCGTGTGGGAAACAGGCTATGTGGATGGCAACGGCGACATGGCTGACATCCATTCCTTAGGGGTCGCGCAGCGCAAAGTTCCCTATGACAATCAGCTGTTTAACCTGCAGACAAAATTTCTGACCACGAATGTCAAGGGCACGGATCGGGAAATGTACCTGCCGATCAACTTCGACATCGATCAGCTGCCCCATATCCGGCCACCCGGGGTGCCGACCACTGTCCTCAATCACCCGCCATTCATTCGGATGGAGGGCCGCAGCTTGCCGCCGCTCAGTTCGCGTGAAGTCCCGTACAAAATTCCCGGTTCGTTACTGACCAAACCAGGTAAATACAAGTTGCAATCGCGCATGCGCAGCCGAGCGGAACCGATCTATTTCATGAAATTCGTCGGCGCCACAGTCGATATGGAACAGGCGATTAACGAATGGATGATCGATCTTCACCCGCAGGCCGTGGAGTTTGAGGTCAAATGAGCATGCCGAAGCCGTTAACCCGCGCCGCGCGTCCGCCCCGCCTGAAGTCCACCTTACTTACTTGCCTGACGCTCCTTGCGCTGAGCCCGATGGTCGCCGGCGAAGTGCCGCGCCGTGGGGCCAGCGGCGGCGCGCCGTCTATTCCAGAACCTGCGGAAGGACGGGTGCGCGGCGACCACGAACACGCGCGCAAGCCCACGGAAATGGCGGCCGGAGCGAAGCCAGCCGAGTTCGTACGAGGAGATTTCGGACCCGATCCAAGCTACGCCGACAAACCCTACGATCCTGCCGCGCAATTGGATATTTACGGCGGCAAACGGCGAGTGGATGCACCACGTCCGCTGATCGAATGGGGCTATCCTTTGTACCAGGCCGGCGACATCGGCCATGGCATTAATCTGTTCGGTGCGAAAAACCCCGCGCGGCCGCAGTTACTGGTGTTCGGCGATCTCCGTTTTGGTACGGCTTACAACGATAACGGCAAAGTGGATACGGCCGAAATGGCCGCCCGTTTGAACCTAAACATAGATTTTCGGCTGACCGCGACGGAACGTTTCCACGTTTTTCTTCGGCCACTCGATCGCGTCGAAAGAGGGCGCGTGACGCGAGTTGAATTTGGCGGGAATCAGCGCGATCTGCTCGGTGACCACGAAATATTGCTCGATGCGGATCCCGAGGCGGCGTTTTTCGAGGGCGATCTCGGACAAATCGCCGCCGGTCTCACCGATCACTACAACCTGCACGATATCCCGATCGCCTTTGGACTTACGCCCCTGGTTTTCCAGAATGGGATTTGGATGGACGACGCCATCATGGGTGGCGCGATCACCATCCCCGCCCTGAATAGCCCGAGCCTCCAAATCTCGAACATGGATATCACGTTTTTCAGTGGCTTTGATCGAGTCACCACCAAAGCCCTGCTCGAACCCAACGGGGTCTTCGACGACCAAGATGCGCGGATTTTCGGCACCGCGATCTTCATCGAGGCTCGAGAGTTCTACATCGAAGCGGGTTATGGCTATACCGACGACACCCGTGCCTCCGCGCAGCTCGGCGATTTCAGCTATCACAACCTCACCGCTGCAGTCACTAAGCGCTGGTTTGGTAAGGTTTCGAATTCCATGCGCGTGATTTTGAACTTCGACCAGGATCCAGGACCGGGCTTCAATAAGACTGCCGATGGCTGGCTAGTCCTCGTGGAGAATTCGTGGATTACGAGCCTGCCCTCCA
>JANOVQ010000329.1:0-12310 GCA_031417495.1 Pseudomonadota bacterium
GGGGAAATGCATGTGGTGCTCAGTGGCAATGTTGAGCTATTTATTGTGGATAGCCAGGGCAACCGGGCGTCGGTCGGGGTGGTTGAACCAGGCGAGATGTTTGGTGAGCTTTCACTGCTTGATGGCGAGCCGCGTTCCGCGAGCGCGATTGCCATCGAGAGCACGCGCACCTCGGTTATTGATCGCGATGATTTGAAATTATTATTCGGTAAGCGACCGGAAGCGGCGCTCGATATTCTGGCCACCCTCTCGGGCCGTTTACGGCGCGCAGATTTAATGTTGGCGGAGAATATGGCGCAGAACGCTAACCAAGTGATTGAGGAGAAGCTGACCTTTGGCGACCGTGTCGCCGACGCCGTCGCGCGTTTCGGTGGCTCTTGGCTGTTTATCAATACGTTCTTGTTGGTGATGCTGGTCTGGATGGCGCTTAATGCCTGGCAGCTCTTTGGGCTCTCGACCTTCGACCCACCCCCTTTTATCGGTCTCAATTTGGTCTTGTCGATGCTGGCGGCATTACAGGCGCCCGTCATCATGATGAGCCAGAACCGCCTCGACTCGAAAGATCGCGTGCGCGCGGATATCGAATATGAGGTCAATCTGCGCGCCGGAGTCGAAGTGATGCAACTTCATCAGAAGGTAGATCGCATGAAAGAGGAAATCATTGACCTCCTCGTCTCGGTAAAAGGCGCGCGTCAGTAGCGCGGCGGGCCTCGCCGTAATGGTGCGCAGCCCAACTCAGCGCACCATTACGGCGCAGCGATTGAGGCGCTTTCCCAGAATCGCCCCGGCCGCCGCCGCGTAAATTTACCCATCCTGCTGGTTTTAAAAAGCAAATTGCCCCCTGGCACAGATGCTGCAAACCGGATCCCAGTCGCCACACATGCCTCGCGGAGGTGGGCGTCAGAAGATCCACCTAACCAGGAGACGGTGAATGAGAGCGAACAGAAACGCGGTTGAGCGGACCTTCGTGTCCCCACCAACGCTGACCAGCCTGTGGCTAGTCGGGCTGATGTTATGGATGGTCGCGGGCTTCGCCTGGAGCCAAGAGGTCGTGCCGCCCGCTGCCAATAAAGGCGACACCGCATGGATGATGATCTCCACCGCGCTGGTGCTGATGATGGCTGTCCCCGGGTTGGCACTTTTCTATGGCGGCATGGTGCGGGCCAAGAATGTGCTCTCGGTGTGCATGCAGGTCTTCATCGTCTTTTCGTTGCTGTCGGTCCTGTGGGTGCTGTACGGGTACAGCCTTGCGTTCACCCAGGGTAGTGCCTTTATTGGCGGCTTTGATCGTCTATTTCTGCATGGCGTGACCCCGGATTCCCTGGCCGCGACCTGGAGCAAGGGCGTCTTCATTCCAGAATATGCCTATATCGCGTTCCAGTGCACATTTGCCGCGATCACCCCGTGTCTAATCGTGGGTGCCTTCGCCGAAAGAATGAAATTTTCGGCTGTGCTGGTCTTCATGGTGCTGTGGTTTACGTTCTCGTACCTGCCCATTGCGCACATGGTGTGGTTTTGGGCGGGTCCCGACGCGTACACGGATGTTGATGCAGGCGCGAAGGCTGGTGCAATTGCGGGGTTCCTGTTCCAGAAAGGTGCACTCGATTTCGCGGGCGGCACTGTGGTGCATATCAACGCGGGAATCGCCGGGCTGATTGGTGCGATACTGCTGGGCAAACGAGTCGGCTTCGGATCAGCGGCGCTTCCCCCTCACAACCTGCCCATGGTGATGATGGGCGCGTCCCTGTTATGGGTGGGTTGGTTCGGTTTTAACGTCGGTTCCAACCTCGAAGCCTCTGGCTTTGCGGCGATGGTCTTCGTCAATACGTTTGTCGCGACAGCGGCGGCGGCGGTGGCTTGGACCTTGGCAGAATGGATGGTGCGGGGTCGACCAACCATGCTTGGCGGGGCCTCGGGCGCAATTGCAGGTTTAGTCGCCATCACACCGGCGTGCGGCTTTGTCGGCCCGATGGGCGCGATCGCACTGGGGATCCTTGCCGGCATCGTGTGCCTGTGGGCAGTGACCTGGCTCAAACACGTGCTCGGATACGACGATTCTCTGGATGTGTTCGGCGTCCACTGCGTCGGGGGAATACTCGGCGCGATGTTGACCGGCGTGTTCGCCTCCCCAAGCCTCGGCGGTACCAGTTGGTATGACTATGTGGCAAATGGTGCCGCAGAATTCGACATGGGGGCGCAGTTGATCGCACAGGCCTGGGGCGTTGGCACCACGATTGTCTGGTCTGGAGTGGTGTCCTTGGTGGCCTATAAATTGGTCGACTGGACCATTGGCTTGCGGGTGACCGAGGATCAAGAACGTGAAGGCTTGGATACCGCTGAACATGGAGAACGCGCGTATACGAGCTGAGGAACACCCGCGTAACGGGCACTAGCCCTTGCTCTTGGTGGATTCTTGACGGGCGCTTTTGGCGCCCGTTTCTTTGTCCGGGGACCGTGCACGCCTACCTCGCGTCCGCCGCAGGCCGGGCAGGAGTGGGAGCTGCCGAGTATTTAAGACTATCATCTAGAAACGGTGTTCAACTTAATGAAATAATTCACCTATTCTGTTCTTTTTTTTCAGCACGCTAGGGCCGCGATGAAACTCTCCATCCTCATTCCCGCGTATAACGAGCGGCAAACGATTGCGGCCTGCCTCGAACGAGTTGTCAGCGCGCTTCCTGAGATCGCCAAAGAAATCATTGTGATCGATGATTGCTCGAGCGATGGCACGCGCGAATGGATGGAACGCAATCTCGCGCAGTTGGCGGGACATGGCTGCGCAGTGGCAGTGAAGCCGGACGGTGATATCCAGCTGGTGCCAGGTCCTGCCACGGCGGTTGAGTTTCGCGCGTTGTTCCACCCCGAAAACCGCGGCAAGGGAGGGGCGTTGCAGACTGGCATGCGGGCAGTGACGGGCGATGTGATTGTGATCCAGGATGCCGACCTGGAATACGATCCGTGCGATTGGGCGCTCATGCTCGATCTGATTGTGACCAGGCGCGTCGCGGATGTGGTCTACGGTTCACGTTTCTATGGTCGACCGCATCGGGCGCTGTATTTTCATCACTATCTCGCCAATCGGCTGATTTCCTTTTTGTTCAATGCGCTCTACGACCAGACGCTTTCCGACATTGAAGTCTGCTACAAAATGTTTACGCGCGAGGTCCTCAATTCGCTGAATATCACCGCCAATGATTTTGGTTTCGAAGTCCAGTTCAGCGCCCAAGTGGCGCGTGCTAGACGTTGGCGTATTTACGAATTGGGAATTTCGTACTACGGGCGCACCTACTTGGAAGGTAAAAAAATCCATTGGAAGGATGGCGTTAAGGCGCTGTGGTATCTGTTGAAGTACCGCTTCGATTAACGCATGCGAGTGGGAATTAAAAATAGCTTGATGGGACTCGGCGGCCTCGCGATTGGAGGGCTGCTCTTAGGGCTTGCTGTCAAACAAGTCGATCACCGACAGCTTGGGCAGCTGATCGCCAACTTCGATGGGCGCTACATGCTGGCTGCGGGTGGGATTTATTGGCTCGGAATAATGATTCGAAGTAGCCGCTGGTATTTTCTTCTCAAGGAACTGCAGGGACTGACCTGGCGGTCGGTCGCCGAGGTGTTAGTCGTTGGCTACGGCGCCAACAATTTATTGCCGGCCCGGCTGGGCGAATTTGTGCGTGCCGAGTACGCGAAACGGCGCTTTGAGCTTTCCCGTTCGCTGGTCCTGGGAACAATATTGATCGAACGTTTGCTGGATTTAGTGATGGTCCTTGGCTGCCTCGTGGGAGGACTGGCGTTGGGCGCGTTAACTTTGCATTCCAGTTTTGCGTTCACCCTCAAGGCGGTGGTGATCAACGGCGTGGCGCTGGTGGCAGTCGTTGGCATTGCGAGCAAGTTATTAAGCGTCCGTCTTCGCAATTCCAGCGCACCCGCCAAATGGCGAATTGTGGGCGACATCGCGCGTGGCATGGCCAGCTTAAACGCGCGCTCTGGCGGAGTGGTCATTGGGTTGTCGAGTTTGGTGTGGGTGTCCGAGGCGGGCGCGTTGTGGCTGACCTTTAAGGCCCTCCATCTCACGCTGAGTCTCCCGCAGACCTTGTTGCTGGTAGGGGCTTCTTCCCTCAGCACCTTGATCCCCACGGCGCCTGGCTATGTCGGCTCCTATCAACTGGTGTTCGTGCTCGCCATGGCCGCCTTCGGCATTTCAGAAGCAGTCGGACTGGTGGCCTCACTGGCGATTCAAATCTTCATGTTCGGCTCTGTCACGGTCGCTGCTCTTGCGCTTTATTTCACTCGGACTTTGTGGTCATTAAAAGGGCAAGAACGATCAACCTCCCGGGTCCGGCAGGAGCACATCGCACATGGTTGAGGCGCTCAGTCTTTGCTTCATGGGGGTTGGCAACGCGAAAGCTTCGGAGCTTGGGAGCGCGGCAGCGGTTTTGGAAATTAATGCGCAGCCGGCACTTTTGATTGACTGTGGTCCGCGCACTTTAGATGATTTCGCACACCACTATGGTGAGCGATTACCAGCGGCAGTTTTCCTCACTCATCTCCACCTCGATCACATCGGTGGCATCGAACCCCTTTTCTACCGCTCCTATTTCTCTGGGGCGCCGCCAATACAGTTGTTTGTGCCGTCGCATCTTATCGTCGGGTTGCACGAGAAACTTGCGAACTCCGCGCATGTCCTGAGCGAAGGCGGTGCGAATTTCTGGGATGCTTTCCATCTGATCCCAGTGTCCGAGAATTTTTGGTTCGCGAAAATCCTGTTTGACGTTTTCGCGGTTCGCCACAGCGGCTATCGCGGCGCTTTTGGTCTCGCACTAAGAGGCGCGTTTTTTTATTCGGGAGATACGCGGCCGATTCCAGAAGTGACGAGCAGGTTCGCCACCGCCAATGAAGTGATTTTCCACGACTGCGCCGAGCATGGTTCCCCAGCCCACACGGGATATGCGGACTTCGTGCGGGAATATCCTGCGGATATTCGCCAGCGGACCGTTGCCTATCACTACGAATCCGCTGCTGCGGCGGAGCGGCTCGAACGCGCTGGATTGCACGTCGCCCGTCCCGGACAGCGCTTTAATCTTCAGTTACCTGTGCCGTCGGATCCGCTAGCCGAGCGGCAACTCGGCTAGTGAATCCGCCGAGGGCGGTTAATCATCTGCCAGCGAGAACGGCGTGAAATCCGTGTTGCGATCAAAATAATCGCATTGCTCATGGCGCTTCAGGAGATTTACGAGGTAATAGGTGAGCGGGGTCATGAGGATTTCCACGGAAACTTTAAATAACCAGTTGAAGCCCACCACCTGCCAGAGAGTCGCGCTATCCCAAATTCCGTAAAACGCCAGTGGGTAGAAGATCATGCTGTCGATGCCCTGGCCGACGAGGGTGGAGCCGATAGTGCGACTCCACAGATACTTCCCGGCGGTCCAGATTTTCATCTTCGCCAAGACATAAGAGTTGACGAAATCGCCCACCCAGAATGCCATGATCGAGGCGGTGACGATTCGCGCGGTGCTCCCGAAGACGATTTCGAGCGCGGGCTGCAAAGTCTGGTTAAAGGGTTCGGCGGGATTAACCGGAAGATGAATCACCAACCAGGACATGATCGAGGCGAAGGTCATTGCCCCAAAGCCGGCCCAGATAACTTTGCGCGCGCGCGCGTAGCCATAAACCTCGGTCAGGATATCGCCAAAAATATAACTTATCGGGAAGAAGAGATTGCCGGCGCCGAAAATCAGCGCAGTCCCTACCAGCGGCAGGTTGATTACGCAGGTTTTCGCAGGACCGAGTAAATTTGCGCACAACAGGACGGTAATGAAGCCCGCCATGACGAGATCAAAATAACGATAGCCATTGACGCGTGCGCTCATGGGAGATCCAAGTTTTCCAGATGTTTTCGCAAGGTTGGGAAGCTCGCTGGGGCGTGCCTGATTGCGTCCTGAAAGGTCACCGCCAAATAGCGTTCACCGACGATCCCACAGCTCACTATCCCGGTCGTCATGCGCGAAGAAATGGTGCCATTCCAACGCCAGAGCGCCAGAGGATAAGGTCCCACGCGGAGCGCGGTCGGACTTCGTTCCCAATACAGATCCGGCGCCTGTTTGCGGATCTCGAAGAGGAAGGCCGTGGCACAGGAGGTGAGGTCGTCTTTGGCAAGCGAAGCTGGAATTTCAACCCGTGTGATCTGGAGTCGAGCCAACGGATGCGCCGCGCGCCCTGTGAAGGAATAGGTATTGCCCGTTGCCGCACGAGAAATTACCGGCCCGCTCAAAAAATCGAGTGGGCCGAGGTCGATTGGCTCAACCGCCGAGCACTGGACCATCACTGCCCACAAGCCCCCCAGATATCGACTACGCACGGCGCTTACCTGTGTAAGCAAACAGCGACCACCGCCGCTTACACGATAAAACCAGACAGCTCGGACTTTGCGCATCTTCGCATCCTGGAAGAAACTGGCCAAGCACTCCTAGGGACAGCTTTAGAAGCATCTACTGGAGACTAGGTTTGTTAGACTTCGCCCGATGACTAGCACCGCTCACCGAGACCGAATGATGCGCTTCAGTGTTCTACACAGTTGGCTGTTGGTCGGAATTTTAGGTGGGCACGTGAGTCCGCTTGCGCATGCAGCAACGACTGATGATGCCGCGGTGACCACGCAAACGATTGGCGCCACCCAGAGTATTCGGCTCGAGCAACTTTATGAACGGGCGAGAGGTTCGCTCGAGGCACAGGTCGGTTATCAGACGAAGCTTGAGGGCTATCGACAAAATGCTGAAAATCGACCGGTAACCCTCAAGAAACTCCATGCCGAAATCGCAACCGTTGGGCGCAGCCAGACCACTCCCCCCGTCACTCAGCGCGAACGAACCTTGGATACGATCGCGATTGAGAATCTCGTTGAGTTGACACGCGCTGAACGCGCGACCTTGGAGGGGAAGCTCGCGAATCAGGAGCTAAAACTTCGCGCGTTGGTGGTGCGGCCAGAGGGCATTGTCAAAGAAAAAGCCGCTGTCGAAGCGCGTCTCTCCAAGCTTGAGATAGATAGCGGCAACGTCGCGGACGGGCTCGGCGATCCGCTGTCACGCGCGCAGGCGCACGCGGATGAGGCCGAACTGAGAGCTGGTAAGGTCGAAATTGAGATGCTCAATTTGGAGCAGGCAAATTTGGTCGGCGCGACGGAAATCGCGAATTTGCGACGCGACCTGGCGCTTTTCGATCTGGAGGCGCTCGCAGCACGACTCACCGCGCTGGATGAATTACTGATTGAGCGCCGCGAGGCAACCGCGCTTGGATTTCAGAAAACTGCCGAAATGGCCCAAACCGCGGCACAGGGAACGCACCCGCTTGCACAGGCCCTGGCCACTGAAACGCAACAACTTAGTCAGGAGCTTGCGGCGCTAGTGCAGCTTCAGGCGACGACGGTGCGCCGCCGTGCAGAGTATGCGGAGAATAAACAGCGCATAAGTATTGAATTCGAAACATCCCAGAAGCGGCTGCAGGTTGCGGGGACCTCTGCAATCCTGGGTCGGATCTTGGTTGGCCAGCGTCGACAGCTCCCGAAACTAAATGCGCTTGCGCAATCGACCAAATCAAATGCGGTAGAGGTGTCCAGGGTCAGCTTGCGCAGGATTGAGCTTGAAGAGAAGGAGCGAGCAGTTCAAATCGCGAACGCCGATCCGGAGAAATATCTCCGCACGGAGATCGAAGATAGCCCCGCTAATCCGTCGTTGGTGAGCCAGATAAAGGGTTTGTTGGTCGCTCAGGCCGGAATGCTGCGCACCATCGATACGAATTACGGGGCGTATCTACGCGAAATTGATACCACCGACAGCGAGCTCCGCCAGCTCACCAAGGTAGTTGCTACGTACGCCAAACTCCTGGATCAGCGGCTGTTATGGATTCCTAACACGGTCCCGTGGTCTTTTGGGGTTATCCAGGGCGGCGCCGCAGTGATCAGTGACCTGGTGGCAACTGCGCCGTGGCTCAGCGTGCTGGACGATCTCCGCAGCGCGCTCGTCACCAACGTCATGCAAAGCGTTGGATTTGTGCTGATGATGGCACTCGTTTATGGCATGCGGCGTCAGTTACTGCACTTGGTCAAGGTGCTGGCTGCAAATCAACAGCACCCAACTCGGCGTCGCGTGCGCGATACGCTTGTGGCGCTAGCGGCAACGGTCGTTATCGCCTTGCCGTTGCCATTAGCGCTGGCCGCTTTGGGCATGGCACTAGCAGCAAGTCCGAATGCCTCGCCGCTAGCGCTTACGCTATCACAAACCTTGCAATTTTCAGCGGGACTGTCGCTGGTCACAGGTTGGTGGCGTGGCGCGCTAAGTGACGGTGGTGTGATCTGCACGCACTTCGGAGCCGACATCGCAGCCACGCGCCAGAGTCGTGCCGCGTGGAAGATCTTCACGCAGACCTTTGTGCCGACTTACAGCCTTGCCTTGTTTTTCGAGTGGCCGCGCGGTGCGGCCGCACAAAATGATCTTGCGAGAATTCTGTTTGTGGTTGCGATGCTCAGCCTGTTGGGCTTCGGCTACTGGCTATTGCGGCGAAAAGGCCCGCTGACGAAACTCACTTTCGGTCCGGCACTTGGACGCCTACGTCCGCTTTGGCGAGTCGCAGTGGGCTGCCCACCGCTCATCTTTGCGGTCCTATCGATTGTTGGATATCACTACACTGCGATTGAACTCTCCAAGAATTATCTGCTGAGCGGACTTCTCATTGCGCTCGCTCTTGTTCTCTATCAACTCGCATTACGCTGGATTTTGAATGCGCGCTATCGCTTGCAGGCGAGCAACCTTTCGCGCGAAATCACTAACGAAGATTTGGTTGCTGATATCCGCGAAGTTGAGAAATTCAATCTCCAAGTGCGCCTCGTCGCGCGCAATGCGATCGGCTGGTCTCTGGCGTTGGGTCTGTTGGTAGTGTGGCAAACCGTCCTGCCTGCGCTTACTGTTTTGGAGGGCATTAGCCTGTGGGATATTGCAGTTGATCATCCTGACGGCGGCGTCACGTTGCAAGCGGTGACTGTCGCTAGCGTCGCACTTGCGCTAGTGATCGGTCTGGTCACGCTGGTCGCCGCGCAAAACCTGCCTGGTGTTTTGGAGGTGGGTCTGCTTCAGCGGATAGGCGTCGAGCGCGGAAGCCGTTATGCGCTGAGTAGCCTATCTCGCTACACGATTAGCGCAGTTGGGTTCAGTTTAGTGCTGAGTACGTTGGGTGTACGTTGGTCCCAGATTCAGTGGCTGGTAGCGGCCCTGGGCGTTGGTCTGGGATTTGGATTACAGGAGATTTTCGCCAATTTTGTGTCCGGCCTGATTTTGTTGTTTGAGCGACCGATCCGCGTGGGCGATGTCGTGACGATTGATGAGATGACAGGCACGGTGACCCAAATTCGAATTCGCGCGACGACGATCACCGATAATGACAATAAGGAAATAGTCGTGCCCAACAAAAAATTCATCACCGACCGATTCGTAAACTGGACCCTGAGTGATCAGATTACGAGGATCGTGCTAGAAGTTGGTATCGCCTACGGCGCAGACCTTGAGCAAGCGACCCGCCTACTCCTTGAGCTGGCGAAGGCACACCCTAAAGTGATGCGAGAACCAGCGCCGCAAGTGGTCCTGACCGGGTTTGGAGATAGCGCACTTGCGCTGGAGTTACGGGTTTACGCGGAGGAATTGAGCCATCGCGTGGAGGTTCGACACATTCTGAATGCCGAGATTTATCGGCTGTTCATCGCGCATGGCATAGAAATCCCATTCCCGCAACGCGACCTCCACATCCGGAGCGTGACACGCGGCGAGGACTTGCTAGCGGCCGTCGCGACAGGTCCGAGCGTGTAGTCTCCGAATTCGAGTTCCTCGGAAACTGGAAAACATTTTACCGGCGCAGCGCACGGGTGGGGTTTCGTGGGGAAGGTCAATGTTCGCGGAAATTAGGTTCCCGCGAACATTCGAAAATTGGCTCCCCGGGACGGACTCGAACCGCCGACCCAGTGATTAACAGTCACTTGCTCTACCGACTGAGCTACCGGGGAATGGTCGAAGGCCGCACATGGTAATAGCCCCCCTGGGGACGGTCAATCAATAACTTGGTCAGGTATCGGAATTTTATGCGATGGACGCCTGCACGCGCGCGACGGAGCGTAGCGATTGAGTACTGAAAACCGCTTCGAGTTACGCGCGGAATTTTCTCCCGCAGGCGGACAGCCGCTCGCGATTGAGCGCCTGCTAGAGGGCGTCGAGAGTGGCCTGGCCCACCAAACGCTGCTCGGAGTGACCGGCTCCGGGAAGACCTACACGATTGCCAACGTGATCCAGCGAACGCAGCGACCGGCGCTAATTATGGCGCCGAATAAGACGTTGGCGGCGCAGCTGTACGGCGAGATGCGGGAATTTTTCCCCACTAATGCAGTCGAGTACTTTGTGTCTTATTACGATTATTACCAGCCCGAGGCCTATGTCCCATCGTCTGACACCTACATCGAAAAAGATGCTTCCATCAATGATCACATCGAGCAGATGAGGCTGTCCGCGACGAAAGCGCTGTTGGAGCGACCTGATACGATTATTGTCGCGACGGTGTCCGCAATTTATGGACTAGGTGATCCGGCCGAATATCACGCGATGGTGCTGCATCTGCGGCGCGGCGATAAGGTTAGTCAGCGACAAATTTTAAGGCGCCTTACTGAATTGCAGTATGTGCGCAACGATTTGGAACTCGCGCGCGGGACTTATCGCGTGCGCGGCGATGTCATCGATATTTATCCCGCGGAGTCAGAGCGCGATGCGCTGCGTGTTCAGATGTTCGATGATGAGCTCGAAGCACTGTCTCAGTTTGATCCTCTAACCGGCGAAGTCGTACGGCAACTTCCGCGCTTTACGGTCTATCCAAAATCCCATTACGTCACGAGCCGCGAGAAGATTCTCGGTGCGATCGATGTCATCAAAGACGAACTCCGCGAGCGGCTGCAAGTATTACGGGATGTTGGCAAGCTCGTCGAAGCGCAACGCCTGGAGCAGCGCACGCGCTTTGATATTGAGATGATGGCCGAAATCGGTTACTGCTCGGGCATTGAAAATTATTCACGTCACCTGTCCGGCCGTAAGCCCGGCGAACCGCCGCCGACCTTGTTCGAATATTTGCCAGCGACTACCTTGCTGGTGGTGGATGAGAGTCACGTCACGATTCCACAACTTGGAGGAATGTATCGAGGTGATCGCGCCCGCAAGGAAAATCTCGTCGAATATGGTTTTCGCTTGCCCTGCGCCTTGGACAACCGGCCGCTGCGGTTCGACGAATGGGAGAAATTTGCGCCACAGACTATTTTTGTGTCGGCGACGCCGGGCGCCTACGAGGCAGAGCGTTCCGGGCGGGTCGTCGAGTTGGTGGTAAGACCGACCGGTTTGCTCGATCCGCTCGTGGAAATTCGCCCGGCCGCAACACAGGTCGATGATTTGCTTTCGGAAATAAAGATCATCGCCGCACGCAAGGAACGTGTGCTGGTAACCACGTTAACTAAACGCATGGCCGAGGACCTGACGGACTATTTAGCGGAGCATGGAGTGCGGGTTCGCTACCTGCATTCGGATATCGATACCGTCGAGCGCGTTGAAATCATCCGCGATCTTCGGCTGGGCGAATTTGACGTTCTGATCGGGATAAATCTACTGCGTGAGGGACTGGATATTCCCGAAGTCTCGTTAGTCGCAATTCTGGACGCCGACAAAGAGGGCTTCCTGCGCTCCGATCGCTCGCTAATCCAGACGGTAGGAAGGGCCGCGCGAAATATCACCGGCAGAGCAATTCTGTACGCGGATCAGCACACGGGCTCGATGCAGCGCGCGCTGAGTGAGATGGATCGACGGCGCGCGGTGCAAGCGGCTTTCAATCTGGAACATGGGATCATCCCGAAAGGGATCACGAAGAGCGTCACTGATGTCATGGAAGGCGCGTACGCGATTCCCGGTTCTGGGCGGCGTGCGCCCGGTCGGCGGGTGGCGGAGGCTGGCGAAGACTACCGGGCGCTCAGCCCCGAGCAAGCGGCCGCGCGACTCAAGAAATTTGAGGCGGAGATGTACGCGCGTGCGCGCGATCTAGAGTTCGAGGAGGCCGCACGAATTCGCGATGAGATTCAAATCTTGAAGTCGATTCAATTAGGAATACCGGGCCCGCTAGTGTGAGGCAGTGATTTCGGATATGCTCGCGCCCCTAAATTTGCGACAGGCGCGTAGCTCAGCTGGTTAGAGCACCACCTTGACATGGTGGGGGTCGTTGGTTCGAGTCCAATCGCGCCTACCAAGAT
>JANOVQ010000330.1:0-2525 GCA_031417495.1 Pseudomonadota bacterium
CACGCAAATTGCGCGGTGTGGTGGGGGGGGGGGGGTCGCCGGTCCCCCCCCGCACCGGGGGGGCCCCTAATTACGGGTGGGGTGGGGTGTGGCGGGCGCCCGGGGACACCCCGCTTCAGCGAATTACGGAACAATTTACGCAAGCTTGCCAGTGACCCACTCACGTACGCTCGCCAATGCCGGCGCCAATGCGGCGACTTCGGGCCCGCCTGCCTGTGCGAGATCGGGTCGGCCACCACCCTTGCCACCGACTTGGGTGGCGATGAAATTCGCGAGTTCACCGGCATGCACTTTAGAAGTAAGGTTCTTGGTCACCCCGGCGACCAGCCGCACTTTGTCGTCCTCCACCGTCGCCAACACGATCACCGCGCGCGGCAGTTTATCTTTTAGTTTGTCCATCGCCTCGCGCAGGGTCGCGGCCTCCGCGCCTTCCATTATTTCGCACAGCAGTTTTACGTCGCCAATATCCACCGCTCCGTCGGCGAGGTCGCGCCCGGACTGCCCGGCGAGCTTGGCCTTGAGTTGCTGAATCTCTTTGTCCTGCGCCCGCGCGCGTTCGTGAAGCTGGGTGATTCGCGCAAGCGTCTCGTCCGCGCCGCCTTTCACCAGGGCGGTGATTTTTCGCAAGGTGTCCGCGCTGCGCAGGCCCTCATCGACCGCCGCAGCGCCGGTGATCGCCTCGATACGCCGCACGCCAGCGGCAACCCCGGATTCTGCGGTGATGCGGAAGGCGCCGATATCACCGGTGCGCGCCGCGTGCGTGCCGCCGCACAGCTCAACCGAGAAATCACCCATGCGCAGCACCCGCACTTGGTCGCCATATTTCTCGCCAAATAAGGCCATGGCGCCGCGCTCCAGCGCCTGCTGATAGCTGCTGAGTTCAGTTTCTATCGCGTGGTTAGCGCGGATTTGCGCATTCACGAGCCGTTCGATTTCCTGCAGTTCTGCGGCGGAGACGCCCGAAGCATGCGAAAAATCGAAGCGCAGCCGATCAGGATCGACCAGCGACCCTTTCTGTTCGACATGCGAGCCCAGCACCTTGCGCAAGGCGGCGTGCAGGAGATGCGTGGCAGAATGGTTGAGTCGAGTGGCCTGGCGCCGCGCAGAATCCACCTCGGCGCGAATTTCGCTGCCAAGCGACAGGGTCCCCAGCTTGAGCGTGCCGTAATGCAGATGCAGCCCGTTCTGTTTGCGCGTGTCTTCCACGTCGAACGCGCCCTGCGCGCCAATAAGCCGCCCGCGATCGCCGATCTGGCCGCCAGATTCTGCGTAGAACGGCGTCACGGCCAGCGCAATGACGCCGGCTTCGCCCGCCGCGAGCGCTGCAACTGGTTGCCCGGCACGAAACAAGCCCGCGACCCGCGCCGTGTCGGTGGTGTGGTCATAGCCCGTGAAGATCTGCGTGGTGCCAAGTTTGGCGAGCGCCTCGCCACTGATCGCCTGCGCCATATCGACATTCGAGAAATGACTGGCCGCGCGCGCGCGTTCGCGCTGCGCGTCGAGGGCGATTTCGTAGCCGGCCATGTCCACCGCGAGCCCTCGCTCACGCGCGAAGTCGGCAGTGAGATCGACTGGGAAGCCGTAGGTGTCGTTGAGTTTGAAAGCAACTTCGCCTGGAATGGTTTTGCCCGCCAGATTGGACACCGCGGTCTCAAAAATCTTGAGACCCTGGTCCAAGGTCTCCGCGAAGCGCTCCTCTTCCTGGAGCAGCACCTGCTCGATGCGCGGAATGCGCGCGATGAGCTCCGGCACTGCCGCGCCCATCTCGCGCGCCAGTGGCTGCACCAGTTGATGGAAAAATGGCTCAACAAACCCAAGTTTATTTCCATGACGCAAGGCGCGCCGCATGATGCGGCGAAGCACATACCCGCGCCCTTCATTGGAAGGGAGCACGCCATCCATCACCAGAAACGCGCAGGCACGAATGTGATCGGCGATCACACACAGCGAGGTGATCTCAAGCGCATCGCGCGACGCGATCGCGCGAATCGCGTTGATCAGATTCTGGAAAAGATCGATGTCGTAGTTATCGTGCACGCCTTGCAGCACGGCCGAGATGCGCTCGAGCCCCATGCCAGTATCGACCGAAGGTTTCGGAATGCGCTTTTGCGCACCTTGCGCATCGCGCTCGAATTGCATGAACACGAGATTCCAGATTTCGATGTAACGATCACCATCGGCGTCGGGACTGCCGGGGGGGCCACCGGCAATGTGTGACCCGTGATCGTAGAAAATTTCGGTGCACGGGCCGCACGGGCCGGTATCGCCCATCATCCAGAAATTATCTTGCTCACCACAGCGTGTCAGACGCCTCGGGTTGACGCCGATATGCTTCAGCCAAATATCCGCTGCCTCGTCGTCGGTTTCGAACACCGTCACCCATAAGCGATCCGCCGACAGCCCAAAACGTTGCGTGAGTAACTCCCACGCAAATTCGATCGCTTCGCACTTGAAGTAATCCCCGAAGCTGAAATTGCCCAGCATTTCGAAAAAGGTGTGATGCCGCGCGGTATAGCCAACGTTAT
>JANOVQ010000331.1:0-3059 GCA_031417495.1 Pseudomonadota bacterium
CAGCGCTCATCGACCAGCTCACGGGACTTGCCAGCCGCCAGCCGGTGCTGTGGGTGATCGAAGACGCGCACTGGATCGATCCCACGACCTTGGAGTTGATCGCGCTGGCACTCGATCGCATCAAAAATGCCCGGGTGCTCGCGCTCATCACTTCACGGCCGACCTTTGTCGCGTCATTCGGCAGTCACCCGGTGGTGACCCGGCTGACCTTGAATCGGTTGGGTCGGGTGCCCACACAGGCGATTGTCTTGCGCATCACGGGCGGAAAACGCCTGCCCGAAGGTTTGCTCGACGAGATCGCCGTCAAGAGCGACGGCGTGCCGTTGTTCGTCGAGGAGATGACCAAGGCCGTCATCGAATCTCGGGTGTTGCGTGAGGAGGCTAACGCGTACCACCTCGACGGTCCGCTTAGCGCGCTTGCGATCCCGACCACCTTGCACGACTCACTGATGGCGCGGCTTGACCGGCTGCAGCCGGTGAAAGAGCTCGCGCAGACCGCGGCGGTGATCGGCCGCAGCTTCGACCACCGCACGCTCGCCGCGCTCACTGAGTTGTCCGCGGGAGAACTCACTGCAGCCATGCAACAACTGGTCGAGGCCGAACTGATCTTTCGCCGTGGCACGCCGCCCGAGGCCACCTATCTGTTCAAGCATGCGCTGGTCCGGGATGCCGCTTACGAGAGTCTGCTCAAGACCCGGCGCATTGCATTACACGCGCGGCTGGTAGAAGTCTTCGAAACTCAGGGCGACGCGGCGCCGGAGATGAAGGCGCAACACGCCGAGGCGGCCGGCCTCACCGAGCGCGCGCTGGATTACTGGGCACAAGCCGGCACGCAGGCACTGGCACGGCCCGCGTATAAAGAAGCGCTCTCGCATTTGGAGAACGCGATTCGGCTGTGCCGCGTGATGGGCGAGGACCTCAGATGGAAAAGGCGCGAGCAGGGGTTTCAGCTGCAGCGCGGCCATGCGTTGATTGCGAATCAGGGTTACGCAGCGCCTGCGACTCTGAGCGCATTCGAGCGCGCGCGCTCGCTCGCAGCCGAAATCGGTGACGTAGCGCTCGAACTCCCCGCAGCTTACGGACATTTGGCGTTCACCTATGTTTCCGGCAGGTCTACGATCTCCGCCGCAGAGCGTTTTGCTACGCTCGCTGCCCGACAGAGCGAGAGCGGGCCGCGCCTAGTCGCGGCCCGCCACCTCGGCCTGGCACGATTTCATGCGGGCCGTTTCCAAGAAGCGCTTATGCTGTTCCGAGGGTCGATCGCAGCGTACGACCCGGTGGCGCACCGCGACCTGATGTATCGTTATGGGCAGGATAACCGGGTCGCGGCGGGTGCTTATCTCTCCGTCGCGCTCTGGGCATTGGGGTTTCCCGATCAGGCGGCCAATGCGGCGGAGGAAGCGTTGGGGTGGGCAAGCGAGCTCGTCCACCCGGTATCGACGGCATACGCGCTTAACATGGGTGTCTGCTTGACGAACATCTTGCTTCGCCGAGCAGACCGAGTCGAACAGGCCGCGTGCGACTTACTACGTCTAGCCGACGAGTTCTCGCTTGCCTTCTGGCATGCCTGGGCACAGATCGATCGCGGTTGGGCACTCTCTCAACAGGGTACGGTACCTGGCTTCGTCGAGATTGAGGCCGGCCTGCGCGACAAACATCGGATCGGTGGCGGGCGGTTAGATCACGTTCATCAGAGCTTTTCTGCAGACGCCTATTCGCGCGCCGGGCGGCACCCCGAGGCGTTGGCGAGCATCACCAGAGCATTCGAGTCGATGGATTTCGGCGATGACGTGGCCTTCTCGGCCGAACTCCACCGCACACGGGCGGCGGTGTTACTGCGCGCCGATGCGCGTCAGCGCGACGCCGCCGAAGCAGACCTGAAACGCGCACTGGAGATCGCAACGCAACAGGCGGCACTCTCGCTCCAGTTACGCGCGGCGCGAGATTTGGCGCGCTTACTTGCTGAGCGTGGCGAACGGCAGCAGGCCGCCGATCTGCTCGCGCCTATTTACGGCGCCTTCAGCGAGGGCTTCGAGACACTCGACCTCATCGAGTCCAAAGCGCTGCTCGATGAATTACAGAACTGACTGCAGGGACTCAAGGCTGGGGCAGGGGACCGGGTACTTCGTCTTGCCGAGGACCCACTCGCTTGTTGCGATCCAGCGGGTTCGAAATAGATGGCCGCGCTTCGCACGCAAAGACGGAGAGTAATTTTAAACACGCTGCGGGGCAGTCTCGGTCCACCTGTGGCGTAAATCAGCGCGGGGCACCCTCTCAACGTTTTATTCAGACCGCTTCAAAGCAACCCCTTCGCACGCAGCTCATCTCCGAGATAAGCATAGTAAATCGGTGCCGCGACTAGACCGGTGATGCCAAACCCAGTTTCCATCATCGGCGTTGCCGTGAGCAGCTCCCAGGCGCGCGCTCGAATGTGGCTGCCGATAATGCAATCTTGCACACCTGACACGGGCACACATCAGCTTTGTTCTGGGCGTCCGACGAGCGCCTCTAGCCGCCTCAGGGCCGAGTCAAGACTTTGCAAGTCGTCCTGAATGGTCCGCCACACATCGGGATGCGAGACACCTTCCTCGTACTGATGCGCGAGGAAGTCGCGGAAGCGAGCTGGCTCGCGCCAAGGGCCGGTGGGATCGAGGGTTGGTAAGTCAATAGATTTCGTAAGGTCTTTGATCGCCTCGTCGATGGCTATAAAGTTCCGCTCAACGGCCGCTTGACGCTCGTCGTTCGCCAGGTAGGTCGCCTCGTTATCGGTTTTAGTCCACTTCCGAATCAACGCGATGCGGCGACGTGCATGGTGAATCATCTCCGCTGGCGACGCTCGGCGACGCTCAGAAGACATGAACAAGATCGGCCGCAGCCCGGTGCCTCAACAATTTCGTATGGTCCAGCCCGCGCTGTGAAATCACGTCGACCGGGCGGCCGAGGATGCGTTCGAGTTCATCCGTAATCCGCGCAAGCAGGAACAATCCCGGCGCCTGACCATCAATCGTATCGACAATCACGTCGACATCACTTTGCTCGTCTGCCTGATCACGTGCGAC
>JANOVQ010000332.1:0-8015 GCA_031417495.1 Pseudomonadota bacterium
CAAACATTCGGACTGGCTTCGCGCCCGCCTTAACGTTCTTGATTGTCGTGTCGGTTAAGGGCATTGGGGGCAACCGTTTCGCAGTGATTTGAAGTTGCCCCCGATGCTGCCCCCAGTTGCCCCCGGCTGTCAACGAACATGGGCGGATGGTGGCGGAGCGAAATATCGGGTTTTACTCGGAAAATACTGAAGAAATTGGAGAGTAGCGGATGTCTGCGGAAGGTCTTATGGCCTCGCCAGTAGGAATCGAACCTACATCTGAGCCTTAGGAGGGCCCCGTTCTATCCGTTGAACTATGGCGAGGGAAATCGTCGATTGCTTAAGCGTCGGCAGTTTGTACTTTGGCCCAGGTATCGCGCAAAGTCACGGTGCGATTGAACACCGGATGGTCGGGGGTCGAATCTCGATCCGTGCAGAAGTAACCGATGCGTTCGAATTGGAAAGTCTGCTCGGGTTGGGTCGCGGCCAGTGCGGGTTCCACTAGTGCAGACTGAATTACACGTTTCGAGTGTGAGTTCAGCAGTTCGCGAAAATCTTCACGGGCGCCCGGATCGGCGACTGAGAAGAGGCGATCATATAAGCGCACTTCGGCCGTGCGCGCAGTGGCTGCGGCAACCCAGTGGATGGTGCCCTTAACCTGTCGTCCGTCCGGGGCATTACCACCACGCGATTGCGCGTCGTGAGTACAACGGAGTTCGAGAATCTGTCCGTTGGAGTCCTTAACGATTTCGCGACAGGTGATCAGGTAACCATAACGCAATCGCACTTCGCGACCCGGTCCTAGCCGATGGAATTTTTTCGGCGGATCTTCCAGGAAGTCGTCGCGTTCGATGTAGAGCTCGCGTGCGAAGGGGAGATTGCGGCTGCCGAGGCTCGGATCCTTCGGATGATTAGGGGCGGTGAGCTGTTCGATCTGGCCTGCCGGATAGTCCTCGATCACGATTTTAAGCGGATCGAGCACCGCCATCATGCGTGGGGTGGTGGCATCGAGATCTTCGCGGACGCAGGTTTCAAGCGCGCCCATGTCGATTACGGTTTGTTTCTTGGTAAGGCCCACCCGTTCGCAAAATTCGCGCAGCGCGCGTGGCGAATAACCGCGACGGCGCATCCCTTTGAGGGTCGGCAGGCGGGGATCGTCCCAGCCATCGACCAGGCCTTCGCTGACCAACGCGTGCAGTTTGCGCTTGCTCGTAATGGTGTAGTTGACCTCCAGGCGGGCAAATTCTATTTGTTGGGGATGACAGGGCACGGGCAGGCGGTCGAGCACCCAGTCGTACAGCGGCCGATGATCCGCAAATTCCAAGGTGCACAGCGAGTGGGTGATGCCCTCCAGCGCGTCTGACAGGGCGTGGGTGTAATCGTACATCGGGTAGATGTGCCAGCGATCGCCGGTGCGGTGATGCGCAGTACGACGGATTCGATAAATCACTGGATCGCGCAGATTGATGTTGGGCGAGGCCATGTCGATCTTGGCGCGCAGCACATGGGCGCCATCGGCAAATTCGCCGCAGCGCATCCGCTCGAACAGTGCAAGATTCTCGCTCACCGCGCGCGCGCGGAAAGGGCTGGCGCGTCCGGCTTCGGTGAGGGTGCCGCGAAATTGTCGGATTTCCTCGGCCGACAGGCTATCCACATAAGCATGCCCTGTTTCGATCAGGGTGACCGCGTAGGCGTGCAACTGTTCGAAATAGTCGGAGGCGTGGAAGTAGCGCTCCGCCCAACTGAAGCCCAGCCATCGCACATCTTCAGCAATCGCCCGCTCGTACTCCGCGCTTTCCTTCTCGGGATTGGTATCGTCGAAGCGCAGATTACAGGTTCCGTGGTAATCGGCCGCAATGCCGAAATTGAGACAGATCGACTTTGCATGCCCGAGGTGGAGGTAGCCATTGGGTTCGGGTGGAAAGCGGGTCGCGATGACGCGGTGCTTAGCCGCCGCGAGGTCGGCGTCGATCTGATTGCGGATAAAGTTTGGGCGAGGACCCACGAGGGGGTGATTTTCCATAAACGGCGGCGTGATTTGGGAGCGGCGCATTGTCGCATACACGCGAGGCGAGCGGAGCCACCGCACTGCCTGCGGAAACGCAGCTAAGGACTCGCCGAGGGGTGTTACAATCTTGCATGAAATGGCCTGGTCGCCATAAAAATAAGGACATGCAGCGGGTGAGGTCGTGAGCGATACAAATTCAACGAGCTCTGGAGATGAACGGCGGCGCTTCGTGCGCCTGCCGATGGATCTGCAGGCGTTGGTGGCGTTGGGTCCACGGCCACCCATCGCGTGCATGGTCAAAGATTTCTGCGTCGCAGGAGTCTTTATCCAAATCGACATGCGCCAATTGCGCTTTGTGCAGCCGCGTACGCCGGCCGTTCTGCATTTTGCCCTCACTGTGGGGGGGGCGGTCCAAGAGTTGCAAATGGCGCTGACGGTTTGTCGGGTCACCGGCAGTGGTCTTGGCGTTGCGTTCAAGAATCCCGATCCGAAAATCGTCGCGCTGTTGCATGGCCTGGCCCAACCAGAGGCGCCGAAATCCGTGCCACAAACGGACGCGGCAGTCTCGGATACCCAGCGTCGATTTGTCCCCGAGTTCGGCCGGATTCTGCCGAAATTGATTGAACTCGTCGAACGCAATCTGGCCCACGTGGCCACCGAATTCACGCGCAGTGCGGCGGATGGTTTGTTCATCGCCGCCCGTGACGCGCGTTCCAACCGCGAGCAGGCCTTGTTCGTCGATGCGCAAACGCAATTTCGCAGCCGGATCCCCGAGATCATCGAGCAGGTGCCAACTCTGATGCTCAAGGCGGTGGCCATCCTCGACAACCCGCTGCGGGATCGGGTCGGCGGCTCGGCGGCGAGCGGGGCTGGCTTATCGCTCGTCAATAAAGACGAATTCGAGGAATTCTTGACAGTGTCGGAACTCGTCGCCGAATTGGAAGGGCGCCTCAAGGAGCCGCTGTTCGATTTAAATAAACGCCTGTCCTTCCTGGCGCGGCGCGAGGTCGAGGACAATAACAATCCACTGGGTCCAACCGTGATCTGCCAGGTGTTTGCCGAACCCATGAAAGGGTTTCTGACTGATCTCGCGGTAAGCGGCGTGGTCTATCAGATGTTACGCAAGTGTCTCGATGTGAATCTGCAGAGGTTTTACGAGGAGGCGAATGCCCTGCTGATTGAGCAGAACATTCTGCCGGTGATCGAACGCGAGAAATATGGCGTGAAGAAGGACGCGGAGAATTCACGGCAGCCGACGAATTCCCCGCTGCCGTTAGAAGCCTCCAAATCCGGTCTCGGGGCATCGAGCTTGGCGGACTCAATCGGCCCGCTGTCGCGTACTCAGGGGAGCATCTGGCAACACTCGAGTGGGCGCAATCAACGCGGCCCGGGTGGCATGACGCGCACTGCGCCCCCCGCTGGCGCAGGTGGCGGGTCCCCCGGTGATGGGACGGGACACGAGGCCGCCGCCAACTGGGCGGCCCGCTCGGGCAGCTGGCCCGCCGCCACGCCGCGCGGCTTGGCATCCACCGGACCGCGCCAGGCGGGCGCGGTCGGCGCCGCCAGTCCGGGGGGAATGGCCGCGGCCGGTGGCTACGGGGGATTCGGCCTCGACGCCACCTTTAGTGGCTTCGGCTATGGCCCGGCGCTCGGCGGCGCGCCGAGTTTTGAGCGCGCCATGTCCGTGGCCCAGAATCAACTCGCGTTACGTCGCCAGCTCGCACCGGGGAGCGCGGACGCGGCGCCCAGCGACCCCCGGCAGGCCTATTCTCCCGCGCAAATCGCCGAGGGTTTCACCGAGCTCCAGCACAAGTTGACAGGGACCGCTGAGCCAGAGTGGCTGGAGGCTGAGAAGGTCAAGCAAGGCCTGGTCGAGGCCATGCGCGCGCGCGGCTTCGAGCCCAAACAAATTGGCCAGACTGAGAACGACGCGATAGAAATCATCGTCAATTTGTTCCAGGCCTTATTGCAGGACGCGCGAGTCGGCGATTTCGCCAAGGGCAACCTGCGGCGGTTGCAGGGTTCAGTCCATAAAGCCGCGCAGATCGATCAGGAGTTTTTTGCGAGCACACAACATCCGTTGCGACAATTACTGAATCGTGTCGCACTGATGGATTTAGCGCCTGGCGAACAAGGACAGCGCCAACAGTCACGCCTGCGCGAAATCATTGACGGCGTGAATTTGTCTTACGACCGCGATTCCGCGGTGATTCAGCCCGTGCTGCCTGAGTTCGAAGGGTTCCTCAAAGAACAGCGCGTGGCCTTTGAGGCGAATGTAAATGGGGTCGTCGCAGGTTGCGAAGAGCAACAGCGGTTCTTGCGGGAGCGACGCCAGCGCGCCGGCGAAGTGGCGCCGCCGCAACCCACCTTCCCGGCGGAATTGCAGCGCTGGGTCGGGCGCGCGAAAGGCTTGCGGGCGGGTGACCGCGTGTTGATGAACGCGAATACCAAAGCACCGTACCCGGTGACCCTGGCGTGGATCGGCGATGACTTCAATCCCTATGTGTTCGCCGATGCGCACGGGAACAAGTCGGCTTCGTTGACCTTGCAGCAGGTCGCGATGTACCTGCGCCGGGGTTTGATCAAAATTCTCGCCGATGACGACGAAAGCGCAGTTGATCGTGCCTTGTACGGCGTGGTTAATCGTCTGCATGAGCAGGTGGTCGAGCAGGCCGCACACGACACCCTGACCGGGCTCCTTACCCGAAAATCCTTCTTGCAGGCAATCGAAGCGAAGTTTCCAGCCCCCAATCAGGCAGATCCTGGCGCGATTTTGTGTGAACTCTCGATCGAAAATCTAAAGGCGGTCAACGAACAATTCGGCACCGCTACCGGTGATCAGCTCATCAAACAGATAAGCGAGGAATTGCGCGGTCACAGCGATCCCAAGAATGTGGTGCTTGGCCGTCTGGGCGGTGGCGAATGGGGCATGTTTTGGAGCCGGGGCGGCATTCAAGTGGCTTATCGCGAGACCCAGGCGCTGCTCGAGAAAATTCGGCAACTGACGGTGCCGGCGGCCCCGGGCACGATCCCGCGGCTGGTCGCAGGCCTGGCCGCCGTCGAGGCCGAGCTTGCGCAGGTCGATCCGTTGATGACGGCCGTGCACGAGGCCTGTGGGGTCGCGCGCAGTCAGGCAGATTCGCCGATCTATGTCACGGGCACCGATGCCAAGCAGCGTCAGCAACTGGAACAGATGATGGCCTACGTCGCGAAAGCCATCGAGCGCCAGCGTCTCGCCTTGTTGTTCCACGAAGTGCGAGCGCTAGGAAAGGAGGGTCTGCCGGCCGCTAAAGTCGTCGTGAGCGCTGAGGATCGCAACGGCAAGCTGGTGCCGCCAGCGCTGTTCACGCAGGCGGTGTGCAACAGCGCGCATGCCTACGATGTGGACTACTGGACCCTGCGCCACACGTTATTGTGGATGGCGAGCCACGCCGAAGAATGCGAGCGTTTCAGTGCGTTTGTCATTCCGCTGTCCCGTGCCGCGCTGGATAAAGACGATATCTCCAATGTGGTGGTCAATGAGTTGATGGAAACTGCGGTGCCGCCGGCTAAAGTGTGTTTCGAGATCGAAGATAAAGTCGCGTTGGCTAAATTGGCGGAAACAGGCGATCTCATCAATACGCTGCGCGAGTTCGGCTGCCAGTTCATTTTGAGCGATTTTGGTGGCGGACAAGGGAATTACGAGTATCTCAAGGAACTGGCGGTCGACTTCGTCACCATCCCCAGCAGTTTTATTGTGGATGGACGCCAGGATCCCAAGGATCTTGCGATTGCCAAGTCGATCAACGAGCTTGCGCATTTCATGGGCAAGCTCACGATTGCCAAAGCACAGGGCGAAACTGGCCTGCTGGAATTGCTCCGCGAGATGAAAGTCGATTTTGTTCACGATGTCACTCGCGCGACGCGCCTGATAATGGAAACCGATGGCCGAAATTCCTAAAAGAATTGGTAAGTACGACCTAATCGATGTGCTGGGCCGGGGTGCGATGGGCGTGGTGTATCGTGGCCATGATCCCTATGTTGATCGCCCGGTTGCGATCAAGGTAGCGACCAATACCGATGTCGAGTCCACGCAAGGCGTCGCGCGCCGGATGTTTATTAACGAGGCGCGCTCGGCGGGCCGCCTCGATCACCCGAATGTGTTGAAGGTGTACGAAGCGGGTGAGGATAACGATCAGCCGTACATGGTCATGGAATACATTCATGGCGGCGATACCTTGCGTAACTACTGCAAGGGCGACACCTTGCTGCCGATCCCGACGGTGATGCGCGTGATTCGACAATCGGCAGACGCGCTTGATTACGCGCATACACAAGGCGTGCTTCACCGTGACATCAAGCCCGCGAATATCATGTTGACCAAGGATGGCGTCGCGAAGATTGGCGATTTCGGCATCGCGCGCCGGCTCGGCGTGGATCAGACCCAGATCGTCGGTTGGTTCGGATCACCGCTTTATATGTCGCCCGAGCAAGCGCGCGATCAGGACATCACCCCGCAATCTGATCTGTTCTCACTTGGCTCGGTGTTCTACGAGATGTTGGCCGGCGTACCGCCCTTTGCGGCGAAAGGTCTCACGGGCCTCATCCAAAAAGTAGTGCATGAGGATCCGCTGCCCCTGACTGAAGTGCGTAGCGATGTGCCGGACCAGTTGTGGCGAATCGCCAAGAAGATGCTTGAGAAGGATCTTGGCAAGCGCTACAAGACTGGTGGCGAAATTGCGCGCGATCTTGATTTGTTGTTGAACGACGCGCGCAATGTGCCCTTGGTGCTCAGTGATGAACAGAAGATTCATCGCATGGGCGAACTCGTTTTTTTCAGTGGCTTCACCAAGAGTGAGTTGAAGGAAGTAAACAAGGTCTCCGTGTGGCAGCGATTCGACAACGGCGCTGCGATATTTTCAGAGGGGGAACGAGATCGGGCCTTCTTCGTGATCGTGGATGGTGCGGTCTCGATCGTGATTAACGGCGTGCGCATTCGCGACCTCGAAATTGGCGAGTGCTTTGGCGAAATGGAGTACCTCGCCAATGGTGGGCGTAGCGCCACCATTGTGACCAATCGCGAAACTACCGTGATCAAAGTGGAGCGCGATTTCAAGGAATGGGCATCGTTGCCCTGCCAGCTGCGCTTAAGCAAGGCCTTTCAAAACATGTTAATCGAACGCCTCCGCGCGACAACCAAAGAGCTCGCGCGCGCGTTGCGGAGTTAAGTCGTGAAGGCGTGCGGGGCATCCACCACACGCCACCCCAGCACCGCGCGACTAGCACGCGGGCCATGAACGCGGCCGCCGAGCCGAGGTCTTTCGCCCGCCCGCACAGTTCGTGATGCTTGGTCCCGGTGCGCTCCGCGAGCGCCGGAGTAGTGCGAAGGGATGCGCTCCGCTTGCGCCGCCGCACTAGAGCTGTTTATATTTACACCTGTTTATATAGACAGGTTCCGCGATGGATAACTCCCTTACCCAGCGCCAATTAGAAGTGCTGGACGCGATCCGTCAGGCCATTGCCCTGACTGGCGCACCACCGACCCGCAGTGAGTTGGCGCGCGCGCTCGGCGTGAGTTCGGCCAATGCGGCGGAAACTCATTTACGGGCGCTTGCCAAGAAAGGTGCCATCACCCTGCTGCCGGGTGCCGCCCGTGGAATTCAGCTGGCCGCCACCTTGACTGAGTCAGCAGGGCTGCCCGTGATCGGGCGGGTCGCCGCCGGTCAGCCTGTGCTCGCCACCGGCCACATCGAAGATTGGCACCGCATAGACCCCAGTTTGTTTCACCCACCACCCGATTATCTGCTCCGGGTCCATGGCACCAGCATGCAGGACGTCGGAATTCTCGATGGCGATCTGCTGGCAGTGCACGCCACCAAGGTGGCCCGCAACGGCCAAATCGTGGTGGCACGGATTGAGGATGAGGTCACCGTCAAACGCTATTTCCACAGCGCCCATCACGTCATTCTGAAAGCAGAAAATCCCGAGTTTCAGCCGCTCACCATCGATCTGCGCACGCAGAACTTTGCGCTCGAAGGCCTGGGCGTCG
>JANOVQ010000333.1:0-3861 GCA_031417495.1 Pseudomonadota bacterium
GGCTGTCACTCGCGGGATTGATGCCGATCACCGCGTCACCGGCGCCATACAGCAGGCCATCGAGCAACGAGGCCGCGATACCTTTGGCATCATCCGTGGGATGGTTGGGCTGCAGCCGCACCGCCAACCGCCCGGGTAGCCCCAGGGTGTTGCGAAAGCGCGTGATGACCCGACATTTGCGCGCGACCAGAATGAGATCCTGATTGCGCATGAGCTTGGAGACCGCCGCCGCCACTTCCGGCGTGATGGCAGGTGCAACGCGCGCGAGAGTTGCCTCGTCCGTCGTATCGAGCAACAACCAATTGCGGAAGTCCCCCACCGTAAGATGTGCGAGCTCCGCAAAAAGCGGCGCCGGATGGCGATCGCAGATCAGGCGCGTGACTTCGTCTTGTTCATAGGGGATGAGCGGAGAATCCACCAATTCGCGCAGCGGCACGTCGGCAAGGCAATGCCTGGCGGCCATACGCTCGACCACGGTGGTGGCGCCGATGCCGGCCAGATAATCGCCCGAGCGGGCGGGCGAGGCCTTCGCGAGCAAGGCTTTCAGATCCGGAAAACGATACGTTGTTTGATCGATTGTGTGGTGAAACGGCATCGAACACCTCGCACTTTCAGGTCCAGTATCGGGGCGGCGCAGCCACCCTCGCGATCCCGCCGGATTTAGTTAATCGCGCGCGCCAAGTGCGTGCGGTACTCGCGAATCAACGGATCGCCCTCGGGCATGACCGAGAAAATATCCAGCATCGCTTTGCGCGCCGCATCCTCGCCGTATTCGCGATCGCTGCGCACCACTTCGATCAGGGCCGCCAGCGCCGCACCATAAGCGCCAACCAGGACCTGCCGAATCGCCCACTGAAAGTGGGTCGCGCTCTGCGTATCACCCTTATCCAACGCTTGTTGCAGTTCGTCGAGTCCCGGACTCCCTGCCGCCAGGCGGGCAAACCGCAATCGCGCCTGCTGTCGTGTAATGCCTTCGTGCATGGCGCGCGAAGGCACGCTGTCGAGGATTTGGCCAGCTTCATCGAGCTCGTTATTGTCGATCAGCAATGCCGCGAGGTCCGGATGGAGGCGCGTATTTTCAGGATCGTCCAGGAGCGCTGCGCGCAACAGGCGTTGCGCGGTCACGGAATCTCCCTGTGCCAGCGCGCTCGCCGCGTCTTCGCGTTTGCGTTCTGAGTCGCGCTCGAAATATTTGCTCACCATGGCGACCAACGCTTGTAACGGATGCGCGCCCACCAACTGCTCGACCATCGCGCCGCCCTTGAACAACATCAGCGTGGGCAGGCTACGCACCCCATAACGCGCGGAGAGTGCTTGTTCCGCATCGCTATCTACCTTCGCCACCGCCATTTTGCCCGCGAACTGCGCGACCAGTTGCTCCAGCAACGGCGCAATGGAACGACACGGCCCGCACCACTCGGCCCAGAAATCCACCAGGATCGGCCTGTGCTGCGAAGCCTCGAGCACGCGCTCATCGAAATTCGCCGCGGTCACGGGGTAGAGATCGGTCTGCTCGGTCATAGTCGAATGCTCATTGCTGCGGGCACCATTGAATAGAGAAGGGCTTAAGCCCGCCGGCCGGCGCCATAGGCCGCACGTTGCAGGCGATCGTTCAGCGCGAACCAAGCCTCACCGCTGGGCAGGGCCTCAACCAGAATCACATCGAGCGCCAGCGCATCGGCCTCGCGCAGTCTGGCATAAAGCTGCTGCGCGTAGCCAAGATTGTCCGCTGGCATCTCCAATACGCGCGCGGGAGCGCCCTGCCTGGCGGCGCCAGGCGTCCGCGCCAGCAACACCGCGCGTCGGCCATTCGTTAAAAGCGCCGCGAGTCTTCCGGCGAGCTGCGCTGAGTCCACCACTTCGAGCGCGGTGGTGGGCGCATAGTGCGCAGCGAGCGAGCCAGAGACGCGCGGGGCATTGTCATGGTCGCTTGAAAACGGACTCGCCAGTGAACGCGTTAACTGAGTTTCGCTGATCATCCCCGGCCGCAGAATGCGCGGCGACTCGCCAGTGAGATCGATAATCGTGGACTCAATACCGACCGCACAGGCGCCACCATCGAGGATAAATAAATCTGCGCCGAACTCCGCGCGCACATGTGCGGCGGTGGTTGGACTGACGTGGCCGAAGCGATTGGCTGACGGCGCGGCAAGGCCCGTAATGCCGACCTTCGCGCACGCACGCAACAATTGCAGCGCCAGCGGATGCGCCGGACACCGCACACCGACAGTCGCCTGCCCCCCCGTCACTGCATCGCAGACGCCAGCCGCGCGCGGCAAAATCATCGTTAGAGGACCGGGCCAAAACTGCGCCGCAAGACGTTCCGCCGCCGCCGGCACCGCCGCTACCCACTGCGCAAGCGCGTGCACCGACGCGACGTGCACGATCAGGGGGTGAGCAGGGGGACGACCTTTGAGTGCGAAAATTTTGCGCACCGCCGCCGCATTTCCCGCATCGGCACCAAGCCCGTAAACGGTCTCAGTCGGGAACGCCACCACTTCGCCGGCACGCAGCTTGGTGACCGCTGTCTGCACTAACGGATTGCGCGCGCTCACCTGCGTAAACCTGCACCGGCACCGTCCTCGCAGGTCATCGTTTCACTGGGCTGGCTGCCCGCCAGGCTGTGCGTCAATGGCTGCGTCCATGTCCTGTTTATTTTGCTTAAGGATGCCATCAACCTGGGCGCCGGTTTGCTCGACAATGTTGTGGGCATTAGCCGGCGTGACATCAATCAGTTTTTTGGCAGGCGTTGGCTCGTCGCCGCCGCAGCCCACTAACATCAGTATCAGCATTAGCGCGAGCAGGTATCCGCAGGGGCTTCTGGCGCGGGCGATCATGGGGGGTCTTCCTTCACTGGCGCTGGCGGTTGGTAATTCGGATCGAAGGGCGGTGGCGGCGGTGCTTCGGTGGCAAAGACCGCCGCGTCTTCTTCGCTCGCGAGCGGGGCTGCGAGCGTCGGCAACGGTTTACGAAGGGCAGGAGATTCCGCTTCGTCCGCCATTTTCGCGGCCAGCGCCGGCGCTGCGCACGCCGCACTAAGCGCCAGAAATACCGCCCACGTCCAATCAGTATGTCGTCGGTTTCTTGTCACAGAATTCCTCTGGGCGGGCAATGCGCGAGTTAGGGGTTAGCCCAAGCGGACGAGCCTTGACAGCCTATCACTCACTTTTCATAGCAGCTATCGCGAATTGACGGCTGGACCTTGGCTGTTCAACCAAGGCCTTGCGGCCAGCGGCAGCCCCGCAACGCTGAGCGGCAGGAATCCGCGGGGACTCGGTCGCGCACTCAGCAAGACGTTAATCACGCCTCGCGAGGCCCCGCGCAGCCGACCAATCCTGACCTGCGCGCCCCCACAGCGCGCTCTTATGCTTGCGCCGTGCGTCTTAGCGAGGAGCTTGAAAAACTGGGGGCCGCGGGCCCGTGGATGCCCTGAACACAAAGGCGTCAACTCGACGAGAATGCGCGTTCATGCACAAAGCCGACTGGCCGCCAGTCACCGCCCATGCTACAAATTATTGATGCAAGAAGACTATTCCAATGACCGGGTGCCCAGCGTACGGTCAGCTTCAAGAAACGACGTCCATAAACACGTCAATTCGAAGGAATTAATCACTTCGAATGGACGTCGATTTAAATGTTAGAGCGAGGCTGTGCCTAGGTTTGACGCATCGGCATAGTGTATATACAGTTCGAGTATGCGATTCACCTGGGACGAGGCCAAGCGTCGAGATAATCTCAAGGAGCACGGCTTCGATTTCATTGATGCGCCGGAGGTTTTTGAAGGACCAACGTTTACGTTCGAAGACGATCGTTTTGTCTACCTAGAGCAGCGCTTCGTGACACTTGGCTTTCTGGGTGGGA
>JANOVQ010000334.1:0-4886 GCA_031417495.1 Pseudomonadota bacterium
TTGGGGGACCCCATCAGGCGTTAGAAATAGCCGCCACAAGGCCCGGCGATCTGTCTCCTGCGGAATATGAAATGCTCCGACTTGATGCCGCCGCGACGCGTATTCGCTGGGGAGAATTGCCCCCGCCGAGTCCTGCCGACCGCTACCAGGAAACCGATGCTGCACTGGTCGCGCTCGATGCGATCCGAGGACCGTTACCCGCGCGGCCGAATTTCGCAGATGCCGTGGTTCGCCGCCTGACTTTCGACCGGATGTTGGCGCTGCGCAACCGGGTGCGAATGGCGGAGGTTGTCGCGCTGTATAGCGCAGCACAGGGCGCCGCCGTGGATGTCCCGAGCTATGCCCTGCGCGCAGCTGGCGACGCTTATCTTTATCTGCGAATGCCAGCCGCAGCGCTGACCTGCTATCAGACGGTGTTCGCGCGCGACCCAGACGACTACAACGCGAAAGTCGGCTTGTTCTATTCCTATGTGGAGCTCGATGATTTCGAGTCCGCCTTTGCAATCATCGATGCGCTGGCAAGCGCCGAGCCAGTATGGTTAGGCGCGGCAGGACAGCGTGAGAATCCTCGCAAGGCCGAGGCGGACGTCCTGGCCGCGATGGCGCGCGCGTACGCCGGCGATACCGCCTACGCGCAGACACGGTTGGAGGCCATGCTCGCAAGCGCGCCGGCGCAACTGAACCTTCGCGCGAACCTCGCCGCGGTATACCGCTGGCGCGGTTGGCCACGTCGCGCGCAGGAGGAATATAGTCTCGTGCAAGCGAGGCTTCCGGAGGATCTCGGTGCCGCACTCGGCGGCGCGGGCACGGCGCTCGACCTGCGTGGTTGGGAGGATGCCGAGCGCGCGACGGCCGCGCTGAGCGCGCTCTACCCTGAGCATCGTCATGTGCAGCGCCAGGCGCGAGCGTGGGAGCTGCGCAATGCCTATGAGCTGTATACGGAAGGTTGGTATAGCCGCTCCGATGGTCCGCAGATCGGCGCGCAGTCTCAGTGGCAGGATACTTACTTATTCTCGCGACCGTTCAATTACCGTTACCGTGCCTACCTGCACCATCGTTACGCGCGTGCCGAGGTTGCCGAAGGAATTCCGCTCGATCACCGCACGGGGACCGGTCTCGAATACGCGGGCAAGGGGCTGCGTGTGCGCGGCGAATGGTCTGCGAATCTGGGCGACAACGAGGATCCCGGCGCGACACTGCAAGTCTTGCTCCAGCCCGACGATCACTGGGACTTCGGGCTCGATCTGCAGGCGAATAGCGCGCAAACCCCGCTGCGCGGTACTCACGTGGGTGTCACTGGTCAATTTGCGGCGATATCCGCGCAGTATCGCTGGCACGAGTCACAACGCGCGGTCCTCGGCTACTCCTATCTCGATCTGTCTGATGACAACCGTCGCCATACGCTGTCAGGATTGTTCGAGCGTCGCCTCATCGCTCTCCCCAAATATACGTTGACCGGTACGCTTGGCATCTACCATTCGCAGAATTCCGAACTGGGCGTCGCGTATTTCAATCCACCAAGCGATTTTGCGTGGGATCTGACGGCAGACAATATATGGCGCGTGTGGCGGCACTACGAGCGCAGCTTTGAACATCGTGTGAAGTTTACTGTCGGGCGCTATTGGCAACAACATTTCGCCACTCGCGACACCTGGGCTGTCGCCTATGAACATCGCTGGGCGCTATCCGACGCGCTGCGCATCAGTTATGGCGTTTCGCGTGCGCGGCGGGTGTTCGACGGCGCGCCGGAATTCGTCGATTCCGTTTACGGTAGCATCGATGCATTCTTTTAGATTGATGAACTACCTCCGGGTCGCCGCGTTGTGGCTTGTCACAGCCAATTGCGTTGCCGCCGAACCGCGCGCGATCTTCTATCGCGGTGATTACGCCGACCCGGAGGCCGCCGCGCGGACCGCGCGCCACGATCTCGTGGTCGACGGTTTAGCCGGGCATCTGGAATGGCTGAGAGCGCACGGCTATGAACCCATCACGCTCGCCTCCTTAGGGTCCGGCACGCCGCCCGCTCACGGGGTGCTGCTCGGTTTCGAGCACGCGACGCAGGATTTCGTCGAGCGGATTCTGCCGGTGCTGCGCGCCTTCGAGTGGCCCGCCGTTCTCGCCGTACCAGTGCTGGATGTCAGTGCCCGCGTTGCGGGTGCCGGCAGCGCAGCGCGCCAGCTGACTCCCGCTGAATTACGTGCGCTCGTCGCCGGTGGATGGATCGAACTCGCCGCCACCGGCGGTGCGCTCATGCGACCGATCATGGCCAACGCCGCGGGAGACTTAAGTGCCCCCGTCAGTACCCGCTACTACGATTCAACCTCAGCGCGCTATGAATCCGGCGCAGCGCAAGCGATACGCATCGACACGGCGTTGAGTGACGCCCACGAGCGCTGGGCGCGCCAAATGGGACACCCTCCGGACGTCTGGTGGTGGCCGGAAGGCGACTGGACGGCGGCGGCCCTGCGTGCGGCACACGCGGTGGGTTTCCGTACCACGTTAGCCACGACCACCCTCGCGCAGACGCCGACCATTGTAGAAATGCCGGTGCTAGGCCGCGCCCTGACTGTCGCGACACCCCTGGCCGAATTCGTCGACATCATTCGTGGCGATGCGCCACTGCTCGAACATCGACTGCTCGAAGTGGCGCTTACCCTCACTTCAGAGCACCTCGACCAGCAAGCGGCGCGCATCGCTAAGTCTGCTGCGGCGACCGGTGTCGATGTGTTGCTGCTGCACCCGCTCGAGCCGACTTTGGCGGGGCCTGATGGAAGCGCGGCATTGCTGGATCACCTGGTGTCTCAACTGCAGCGAAATCCGAGGTTGCGTGTCTATCTGCGCATTGATCTCTCTGGTGTCGGGGCGGCTGTACTCAGCACGGCCGCCGAATGGGTGGGGCGCGTGCACGCCGATGGGTATGTATTCGACGCGCGCGAAGCGGATGCGGCGACCCGCGACACCTTACGCCGGATGGTGGCCGGACTTCGACCTCAAGGGGAACTGCGTCTGGTGGGATCAATCGACTCGGCAGATACCGCAAGCTTCGGCGAACGGCTCGTGATCGAAGGCGCGCGAGCAGCGGAATTACTCGCACGCCTGCCGCCCGCCGCACGCGCCCAGGTCTGGGCAATGCTCACGCCAGGTGCAGGCGCGGATCCTCAGCAGGTCCTGCATGATCTCCGTGCGTTGCGCGACGCCGATGTCCGTCACCTAGGGATTCGTTGGGAGGTAGCGCAGGACGACACGCAGAAGACCTATTCGGTGCTCGCTCAAGAGCTCTCTGTGAGCCGTTATCCGTACCTGCATGACTAACTCTTCGCAGCCGCGCCCCACGCGGCCGACGGTGGTGTAAGGTTTAGCCATGTCCGACGCCACTGCGCTCAATTTCGCACTCGACCTGTCATTTTTTTATCCGCTTTTCATGTCTTATTTGTGGATGATTGGCGGCGTCTACTATTTCTACCACTGGGAACGAAAGTTTGGCCCATCCCACCTCGTACCGCCGGCACTGAGCAGCAGTCCCGCGGTCTCGTTAGTCGTGCCGTGCCACAACGAGGGCGAGAATGTGCGCGAAACTATCGCAGCATTGCTGGCGCAGAGTTATCCCAATTTCGACGTTATCGCCATCAATGACGCGAGTTCCGACGAGACCGGGCGGGTGCTCGACGAGCTCGCCATACAGCATCCACGCTTGCGCGTGATTCATTTTCCGACCAACCAAGGCAAGGCTGCGGGGCTGCGGATGGCGGCGCTCGTGTCGCCGTATGAATTCCTGGTGTGCGTCGACGGCGACGCGCTCCTGGAACCGACCGCGGTGCACTGGATCATGTGGCATTTCGTCAATGGCCCGCGAGTCGGCGCAGTCACCGGGAACCCGCGTATTCGATCCCGCTCGAGCCTGCTTGGGCGCATTCAAGTCGGCGAATTTTCCTCGATTATCGGCATCATCAAGCGCGCCCAAAGAGTGTATGGCCATGTCTTCACGGTCTCCGGAGTCGTCGCCGGATTTCGCAAAGCCGCCTTGCATCGGGTTGGCTACTGGAGCATTGACATGATCACGGAGGATATCGATATCAGCTGGAAGCTACAGCTCGATCATTGGGCCGTGCGTTACGAACCGAATGCTTTGTGCTGGATTCTGGCACCAGAAACGCTGCGCGGCTTATGGCAGCAGCGCGTGCGGTGGGCGCAGGGAGGCGCCGAAGTCCTGCTGAAATACGCGCGCGATTTACCGCTCTGGCGCAGGCGCCGCATGTGGCTGGTCTATCTGGAGCTGTTGTTCTCGACGCTCTGGGCACATCTGATGGTGGCGATTTTTCTGGTGTGGGGGGCCGGCCTGGTCTTGCCGATGCCAGCGGCATTGCAAATCGATTCGCTGGTCCCGCAATGGGCTGGGGTGCTGCTCGGATTCACCTGTCTGTTGCAATTCGCGGTCGCTCTGGTGATTGACAGTCGCTACGAACCCGGCATTGGTCGTTATTACTTTTGGCTTATTTGGTACCCGCTTGCCTATTGGCTGATCAGCATTTTCACCACGGTTGCGGGACTGTTCCGCGCAATCACGCGCCGGCGTGGGCGCAAGGCTACATGGGTGAGCCCGGATCGCGGTATCCGCCAGCCTGCGAGTGGCCCACCGTGAGTCATCCCTACGTTATCGAACGCCCCGATTTGCAGAATCGCGCACAACGCTACAGTTCAACCTGGGTGACTCTCGGTTTCTGGCTGCTCTATCTGTATCTCTGGACGCCGCTCATCACCTTGCTCGCCTGGACCTTACAAATCGGACTCACGCGCTACGAGATGGTAGAGCGGCAGGGCTATCTCGAACTTATCGATTCACTTGGAAACTTCAGTCTGGTGATCCTGGTGATATTTCTTTCGCTGAT
>JANOVQ010000335.1:0-15062 GCA_031417495.1 Pseudomonadota bacterium
GGCGGCCCAGAAAATCGCGAACGGCATTAGCGCAGTCGCGCTTAACACGCCGATCAGATGCGTTTCGATCAGCGGAGCGAGCCACAAACCCGCGAGAAACCCCAGAATAACCGTCGGCAGTGCCGCCATTATCTCAATCGATGGTTTCACCAGCACCCGCAGACGTGGTTGCATGAAATACGCGGTGTAGATCGCGCCGAGTATCGCAATCGGGATCGCAAATAGCATGGCGTAGACGGCGGCTTTGATGGTGCCGAAGGTCAGGGGCGTCAGGCTGAACTTTGGCTCGAAATCGCTGCTTGCAGCAGACGACTGCCAGATATATTCCGGCTGGCTGCGGCCTTCGTACCATACTTTGCCCCACAGCGAATGCCAGGAAACTTCAGGGTGCCGGTTGTGGACTTTAAACGTGCTTAAGGTTTGGGTGGCGCTCAGGATAGCGAGTGAATTGGCCCGCGGGGCAAGCGCGGCCGCAAGCGGCGCCGTCAGCAGCCCGCTTTGCATCAACAACGTGCGCTCGGCGGTGGTATGAAACAAACCCAAGGTGCCGGCGGTGTCGATCGCTGCAAAAGCCTTGCGAAAATACTCCGGCAGAATGAATTTGATCGGATGTTCGAAGCTGCCGAAGCCGCGCACGCGGGTGAGCCGGTAATTGTTCTCGTTATCGCGCACGGGAAACCATTGCGTCACCCGACCGCGGCTGTCACCAATCAAAAGCGAGGTGCCGCCGCTCAGAAATTCGATTGCGGTGACAGTCGTGTCGGCAGGCACGACCTGCAGTTCTTCCACGAGTTGCGGCGCTGCCTTGTCGCGAATATCGAAAAAGCGCACCCGTCCGTTCGCAGTTACGACATAGAGTTCTTGTTGATCGACATCGAGTGCGATGAAAGTCGGATTTTCCGCAATTTTACCGACCGCCACCTGGGTCGCTTCGAAACTCGCCTCTTCCTCGAGCAGGGCATCGACTTTGGCGTAATTTGTGAGATAGAGGGTGTGATCATCGGCGAGCGCCGCGATGGTGGCGCCTTCGTCGTTCGCTTCTGCGGCCAGCGCCGTGATGGTTTTTCCTGCAGGGACGGCGCGCACCGGATCCGGGCCCAGTGGATAAGCTATTTCCGGGCTGGAGACTCGCCGATTCTCTTCAAAGCGTTCCTGGTAGCGGGGTTTAGCGAGTAAGACTTCGCCGGACGCCAAGCCGAGGGCCAACGTCCGCGCGCTGCGGGTGGTTCCATTAATGGCGACGAGTTGGGCGTGTGCGGGGACCAGGCTGCCCTGAGCGAGCGACTTCCCGGTCAGGATTTCCACAAAACTGTAGCTGCCGCCAGGGGCGAGCACAAAACCAATATCGGCATATTCATTTAACGAGAATTGGGCCACTTCCGTTACAGGCAAGGGCACCGACGTGCGCGGCGTCACCGCCGCCGAGCGAAAGAGCGGCAGGACAACCATCACGAGGTAGACGAAAATGGTGAGGATGGCGACGATGACCGTGACGCCACCCACCGCCATGGTGGCACCGAACACCTTGTCTTTGAGCATCCGGAAGCCCCGCTTGCTGAGTTCAGACTTAGCGAGGTCGGAGAGTAAGGGTTCGGTCACAAGGTTTCCGTTAGCTGGCTTGTGGGGTCGACGAGGGATCGCGCGGCGCGTAATCCTAGCCGCGGCGGCCGCAAGAAAGCCAGCGCGCTGGACTTGTTCAGTGCGGCTCGAGAGCGTGCGGCGAGCGGTTACTTAGCGCCGACACCCAGCACCGACTTCAAGTATTTGTCCGCGACTTTCGCCGGCAACGGGATATACCCGTCCTTGACGACAGTCGTTTGCCCGGTCTTAGAAAGTACCATGCGCAGAAATTCGGTTTCTAAGGGTCGCAGCGCCTGGTTCGGCTGTTTGTTCACATAAACAAAAAGGAAACGCGATAGCGGATACTTACCAGAGAGGGCATTCTTCTTGCTGGGTTCGACATAAGCCTGGCCTTCTTTCTTGGCCAGCGGAACCATCCGCACTCCCGAGGTGCGATAGCCTTCGCCCGAATAGCCGATGCCGTTGAGAGATTTAGTCACGCCCTGCACTACCGAGGCCGAGCCTGGTTGTTCGTTCACGGTGTTCTTGTAATCCCCCTTACACAGCGCGAATTCTTTGAAATAGCCGTAGGTGCCGGAAACCGAATTGCGCCCGAAGAGCTGGATCGCCCGGCTGGCGAGTTCGCCCTGCACCCCGAGTTCGCCCCAGGTAGTGACCGCCTTAGGGTGACCACACAGGCGAGTCGCGGAGAAAATCGCATCGACTTCGGGAATCGACAGACCTTTGATCGGATTGTCTTTGTGGACAAAGATTGCCAGTGCATCGACCGCGACCGGAACTGCTGTCGGCTTATAGCCGTACTTACCTTCGAAGGCCGCCACTTCTTCGCTTTTCATTTGCCGGCTCATCGGTCCCAGATTGGCCGTGCCTTCAGTTAGGGCCGGCGGCGCGGTACTCGAACCTGCGGCCTGGATCTGCACGTTCACGTTGGGATAGAGCTTTTTGAAGTCTTCCGCCCACAAGGTCATGAGATTCGCGAGCGTATCCGAGCCGATGCTCGAAAGATTACCCGACACCCCGCTGATTTTGACGTATTCCCGAATTCCGGCGTCCACTGCATCGCCCGGGGCGGCGGCCCACGCGGAAGGAGTCAATAACGCGACGCCAAACAACGCCAGCCACTGCCTGGGTTTCAACTTAATATTCAATCTCAGCACGCCGGTTCTCCTGCGCATGGATGACAGGCGCTATTCTTGGTCCGAATTGTGACAAGTAGATGACGGTTGCCTTATTTCAGGGCCACCACATAGGCAATCCAGCCGGCGTCCGGATCCGCCGTTTCAATCGGCTGGTAGTCGCCATCGCCATCCTCTTGCTCTGCATCCCAGCCCTGGCCATACACGACCGAACGCGCAAAGCCCGCCTCCGCCAACACTTCGCGAATTTCTGGCAAAGTCCAGAGCCGCCATTCGTAGGTGAAGGCCTCTTTCAGCCAGGAGCGGTCGGGCATTTGGAAATGGATATGGCAGCGCAGATCGCCGTTCACCGGGTTGTAGCTCGCCTGATCCCATATATAGGTGAAACCCCGCAGTTCGCGTTTCTCTTTAAGGACGCGAAAAGCGTCGTAGCCGCCGTAACAATCGAGCATGAAGATGCCATCATCGGCCAAGGCGGCACGCGCGGCGCGAAAGTAGTCACGCAGTGCGGCACGCGTTTTGAAAATCCAATAGCTGAAGTTCATCGCGAGCAACACGTCCTGCGGCGGCGTGTTCGCACACATTACATCTTCGTTAAGAAGCGTCAGACGCGCGCGCTCGCCACGCGATAGCTTGCGCACATGATGCGTCTCGCCCCAGGCCAGCACGCTGGCATCGAGATCAACGCCGATGGCGCGATGTTGGCGATGACGGCGTACCCAGGTAGTCGCGACACTCGCCGTGCCGCAGAAATCTTCGCGCAGAAAGCGGGCATTGCGACCGCGCAGGCGTTGGTACTCACGGGTGACGAAATCGACTTCCGCATCCGCATCCTGCACGGAGCGCTCGTACAAATTATGGCGATCCGCGCGCGCCGCTTGCGTACGCGGGGCTGATCGGGGAGACGTGACAGGGGCAGTTCGAGCAGCGCGCATTTCGATGATCTTCCTCGTTATACTTGATTGTAATCAGGCGGCGCATCTTAGCAGCCCGCGCAGCCCATGAAACTCCGCCAGGTTGCGGGAGACCGACCGAAGATGGATGCCAAGACCTTAGAAGCGACCGACCCCCGGCTCTATATCAACCGCGAGCTGTCTTTGCTCGAGTTCAATCGGCGCGTGCTCGAGCAAGCGAAGGATGAGAGCAACCCGCTCCTCGAGCGCCTGCGATTTCTATGCATTGCAAGCAGCAATTTGGATGAGTTCTTCGAAATTCGGGTGGCCGGACTAAAGGAACAGCTGGCCTTCCAGTCTGCTCCGGTGGGTCCCGATCAGCTGAGCCCGGGCGATCAACTGAGACGCATCAGCGAAATAACCCATGCACTGGTTGCTGACCAATACCATGTGCTGAACGAAATACTCACCCCCGCGCTGGCGGCCGCCGGCATTCATTTTTGGAAGCGCGGCGAATGGAACGCGCGCCAGGCCCAGTGGGTCAAGCGCCATTTCTATCGTGAGTTGCTGCCGGTGCTGAGCCCGATTGGGCTTGATCCCTCACATCCGTTTCCGCGCATCCTAAACAAAAGTTTGAACTTCCTGGTCTCACTCGAAGGGACCGATGCGTTCGGGCGCGACAGCGCGATTGCGATTGTCCAGGCTCCGCGTGCATTACCGCGGGTAATCCATATTCCTGACGAGTTCGCCACTGATCCGCACGAGTTCGTTTTCCTGTCCTCAATCATTCATGCGCATGTCGAAGATCTGTTCCCCGGCATGCGCGTCACCGGTTGTTATCAGTTCCGGGTGACGCGTAACAGCGAGTTATTCGTGGAGGATGAAGACGTCGAGAATCTGCTGCATGCGCTCGAAGGCGAATTGCAACAGCGCCGCTTCGGCGACGCGGTGCGTCTGGAAGTGGCCGATGACTGCCCAAATGAGATGATCAGCCTCCTTCAGCATGAGTTCAAGCTGTCGCCCGAAGACATTTATCGCTGCCACGGTCCGGTCAATTTAACCCGCCTGATGGCAGTGCCGGATCTGATTGAGCGCGCCGACCTTAAGTTCCCCATATTTACGCCGAGTCGGCCGCGCCGCCTGCCGCTCGGCATGGATGTCTTTGCCACCATCAAGCGCGGCGATCTGCTCCTGCACCATCCCTTCGAATCCTTTTCGCCAGTGATCGAGTTATTACGCCAGGCGGCCGCTGATCCCGATGTGCTGGTGATCCGGCAAACGCTCTATCGCACCGGCCCGGATTCGCCGATCGCAAAAATCCTGGTCGATGCGGCGCGCGCCGGCAAAGAAGTGACGGTGGTGGTCGAACTCAAGGCGCTCTTCGATGAGGAAGCGAACATCGAACTCGCGACGCGTCTGCAGGAAGCCGGCGCGCACGTCGTTTATGGCGTAGTGGGTTTCAAAACCCACGCCAAGATGATTCTCGTCTTGCGCCGCGAAGGCAAACAGCTGCGCCGTTACGTGCACCTCGCGACCGGCAACTACCATCCGCGCACCGCACGGCAATACACCGACTTCGGTCTATTTACCTGCGATAACACCGTCGGGATGGATGTGCAGAAAATTTTCCACCAGCTGACAGCGCCCGGACGCGCGGGCAAGCTCAAAAAACTGATGCAGTCACCTTTCACGTTGCACAACCATGTGTTGTCCTCGATCGCGCGTGAGGCCGCCCATGCGCGCGCTGGTCGGCCGGCGCGGATTATCGCCAAGATGAACGCCTTAAGCGAAGTGAAGGTTATTCTTGCGCTCTACGACGCGTCGCGCGCCGGCGTAAAAATCGATCTGATCGTGCGCGGGGTGTGTGCCTTGCGCCCCGGGATCGAGGGAATGTCTGAGAATATCCGCGTGCGTTCGATTGTGGGGCGCTTTCTGGAACATTCGCGGGTGTTCTTCTTTCAGAACGATGACGACAAGGAAGTCTATCTCTCGAGCGCGGATTGGATGGGCCGCAATTTCTTCGATCGCATCGAGGTGTGCTTTCCGATCGAGGATAAGCGATTGCGCGAAAGAGTGATCAAGGAGGGTCTGGAAATTTACCTTAGCGATAACACCCGGGCGTGGGCGCTGCACAGCGATGGTACCTATCATCGACTGAAGGCCGGAGTGAAAACGCGCGATGCACAGCTGCAATTGCTGACGCAACTCAGCGAGTGACGCGGCGTCTTATTTGAATTTCAGCCGTAATACGGTCTGGATAGGGCGGAAGAGCGCAGCGCACCCGCCGCATGCCGACAGCAGATCTCGTCATCCCTGGCGAATAAACATCGTCATCCCGGGCGCAGACCCGGGATCCATGGGCGCATGATGTGGAGGATGGATCCCGGATAAGCGCTGCGCGCTTTCCGGGATGACGGGATTTGGAGGTGGCAGAGTGCGGCGGAAGCCACGTCGTGCGTGATATAGGTGCTTCCGCGAGGAACCTCGTTATTTGAACTTCAAGCGCAGGCCAATGGCTTTTAAATAGCTCGCTTCCTGCGCGAGATCGGCCGCCACTAACGCGTGTTCGTCGAGCCAGCCCTTCGGCATCACCAACCTCAGCGAAGCGTCCTCCACGCTCAGTTCAAATCCCGGCAGAGAAGTCGCACGGCGCGCCCGATGCAGCACCACAGCCAAGCGTAATAGCACACAGAGCCGGCGACAGACTGACTGTTCGGAATCGTTCAAGGCGCTTAATTCCAGCAGCGGAAACTTGCGCCGATGACCACGCACCAGCAGCGCTAATTGGCGTTGCTCGCCGCGCGAAAACCCCGGCATATCGAGGTACTGCAGCAGGTAGGCCCCATGCTTGTGGTACTGCGAATGCGACACCGTGGTGCCAATTTCGTGAAGACAGCTCGCCCAATGCAGAAGCTGCAGATGTTCTGCGCCATCTAGCGCCCAAACTACCGCAGCTTGCTCCAATAAATTCTTCGCCGTCGCCGCTACCCGCGCGAGATGCGCGCGATCAACCTGAAAGCGTTGCACGAGCATGTTGACAGTGTGCTGGCGGACGTCCTCATGGTGAATACGCCCCATCAGATCGTAGAGCACGCCTTCACGCAACGCGCTCTCCGAAATCTGCATGCGCTCGATGCCGAGTTCTTCAAACGCGCCCAACGCGATCGCACAACCGCCGGCGAACACCGGACAGCGATCTTCGCGCACCCCGAAACGTGCCAGTGCGCTCACGTCGCCGAGATCGATCAACGCCGCACGCAATTTTTGCAGGCCGACCCGCGTGATGCCATCTTCACTCCAGCCGTGGGCGGCGAGCGCATCGGCAATCGCAAGCAGACTCCCCGAGGCGCCGATCGCGGCCTGCCAACCGTGGGTTCGAAAGGCCTCTTTGATCGGTTCGAACTCCTGGCGCGCGGCGATCTCGGCCGTGCGTAAACGTTTGGCGTCGATGCGTCCGTCACCGAAGTAGCGCTCGGTCATGCTCACACAGCCCAGGTGCAGGCTTTCCATGGCAATTGGCTCGTGACGCTGGCCGATGATGAGCTCGGTACTGCCGCCACCAATATCCAACACCAGACGCAAGCCGCTATCTTCTGCGAGCCCGTGCGAAACGCCGAGATAGATCAGCCGCGCTTCCTCGATCCCGGACACCACATCGATCGGATGACCGAGCGCGGCTTCGGCGCGGCGCAGGAAAGCTTGGCCATTACGCGCCCGCCGTAGCGCGTTGGTACCGACCGCGCGCACGGCCTCATGCGGCAGATGCCGCACTCGCTCACCGAAGCGCTGCATACTGGCCAACGCGCGCTCCATCGCGGCTTCGGTCAGACGGCTGTCAGCATCCATGCCCGCAGCCAGGCGAATGACTTCGCGCAGGCGGTCGAGGACTTTGAAGTGCCCGTTCTGGGGCTCCGCCACGACCAGGTGAAAACTGTTGGAGCCAAGATCAATGGCCGCGATGGGAGCTGAATTGGGCATGAGCGGGGAGATCGGCCTTACGGATTGCGCTGTCGACGAAACGCGGCGCCGCGAATTATAGCGACCAAGTTCAAGGGTTCGCATGCTTCAAACACTCCCTGGGCATGGGCGTACGCGCTTCTTAGCGTCGCAGAACGACACTGACTTTAACCTTCTGAGCGGTTTGCGCTAACGCCTTTCCACCTTCGCGTGCGTATAATGCCGCCCCTTTCGCCCGACCGGACTCCCCCCCGTGATTCAGAATCTTCGCAATATCGCCATTATCGCGCACGTCGATCATGGCAAAACCACCCTTGTCGACCAGTTACTCCGGCAGTCCGGCACGCTTAATGTGCGCAAGGACACCGGCGAGCGAGTGATGGACAGCAACGATCTTGAGCGCGAGCGCGGGATCACAATTCTGGCCAAGAACACTGCACTTAACTGGCGCGACTATCACATCAATATTGTGGATACCCCCGGACACGCCGATTTCGGTGGCGAAGTTGAGCGGATTTTGTCGATGGTGGATTCGGTGCTCCTCTTAGTGGATGCAGTCGAAGGCCCCATGCCACAGACCCGCTTCGTCACGCACAAAGCTTTTGCGCAAGGTCTGCGCCCGATTGTGGTGATCAACAAGATTGATCGGCCGGGCGCGCGCCCCGCCTGGGTGCTCGACCAAACTTTTGATTTATTCGATCGACTCGGCGCCACCGAGGAACAGCTCGATTTCCCAGTGATCTACACCTCCGCCACCTTGGGCTTCGCACGACGCACTCCGGACGGCACCGAGACCGACATGACGGTGCTGTTTGAAACTGTCGTCGAAAACGTGGCGGCGCCCGATGTCGATGTCGATGGCCCGTTCCAGATGCAGGTGAGTTCGCTCGACTATTCGAGTTACGTCGGCGCGATCTGCATCGGGCGGATCAAACGCGGCACCATTCGCCCGAATACCAATGTCACGATTGTCGACGCAACCGGCGCCACACGTTCTGGTCGCATTCTCGAAGTCCTGGGATTTCACGGCCTCACGCGCGAAGCACGTACGGAAGCCAGCGCGGGCGACATCATCGCGTTGACCGGGATCGATGCGCCGCGCATCTCCGATACCCTGTGTCTGCCCTCCGCGGTGGAGGCCCTACCGGCTTTATTGGTGGATGAGCCGACGGTCAGCATGAGTTTCGAAGTTTCTGATTCGCCGTTCGTCGGCCGCGAAGGACAGTTTGTCACCAGCCGACAAATCGGTGAGCGCTTGCAGCGCGAACTCATTCACAACGTCGCCTTGAGAGTTGAATTAACCAACGATCCCAAAGTTTTCAATGTCTCCGGTCGTGGTGAATTGCATTTGGCGATCTTGATCGAAAACATGCGTCGCGAAGGCTACGAACTCGCAGTCGGTCGCCCGCAGGTGATTCTGAAAGACGTCGATGGCGTGCAGTGCGAACCCTTTGAACAACTCACCGTAGATGTGCCGACTGACTCGCAGGGCGCCGTCATGGAGCGCCTCGGTTCGCGCAAAGGCGCGCTGCTCGACATGGTGCCCGACGGCAAAGGCCGCGTGCGCCTGGACTATTCCATTCCGTCGCGTGGACTGATCGGTTTTCGCACGGAGTTTATGACCATCACCTCCGGCGAAGGCTTGCTTTATCACACCTTCGAGAAGTACGCGCCGGTCAAGCCAGGCAACCTGGGGGGACGGGTAAATGGGGTGCTGATCTCGAACGGCGAAGGCAAGGCCCTCGCCTACGCGTTGTTCAGTCTGCAGGAACGGGGCCGGTTATTCGCGAGCCACGCCGATGAAGTCTACGAAGGCATGATCATCGGTATCCATTCGCGCGACAACGATCTCGTGGTCAATCCGTTGAAGGCGAAGCAACTCACCAACATTCGGGCGGCAGGGACTGATGAGAACCTGTTGCTCACGCCGCCGATTAAGTTCGATCTTGAACAGGCGCTCGAATTTATCGCGGATGACGAATTGGTCGAAGTGACACCGAGCGCGGTCAGGGTCCGCAAGCGCATGCTGAAGGAACATGATCGCAAGCGCGAACAGCGCCAGAAGACTGCCTAGGCGGCACAACCCAAAAAGGGCATCTCTAAATGATAGGGTTACTCCAACGGGTGACCCAGGCGTCAGTTACGGTAGAGGGTCTAGCGATTGGCGCGATTGAGCGCGGGCTGTTGGTGTTCATCGGCGTGCAACCGCAGGACACTGCGAAGAACGCCGGGCGCTTGGTGGAACGGCTCTTAAGTTACCGCGTATTTCCGGATGCGGCTGGCCGCATGAATCTGAGTCTGCACGATATCGCGGGTGGCCTGTTACTGGTGCCGCAATTTACCTTGGCTGCCGACACCAGCAACGGCACGCGCGCCAGCTTTACCAGCGCCGCGCAGCCGACTGAGGGCGCAAAGCTGTTCGAGGAATGCGTGCATCTTGCGCATTCACGGCACCCGCGCGTAGCCACCGGGCGCTTCGGCGCCGACATGCAGGTGGCGCTCATTAACGACGGACCAGTCACTTTCTGGTTAACCGCTTGAGCTCGATGCCATGCAACGATCCATCAGCAGTTTCGCGCAAGATGACCATGGTGACTGGGTCGCGCTGCTCAATTGTGGTCACCGCCAGCATGTGCGACATCAGCCGCCGTTCGTCGAGCGCGCTTGGGTCACCACCGAAGAAGGTCGCGCGGCGCATCTTGAGCAGACGCTCGAATGTCCGCGGTGTGATCGCTTCGAGTGGCCGGCAGATCTGGCTCCCTATAAGCGCACGCCTGAGTTCACGGCCGACACAATCCCCGCCGGCCTACGTAAAGATCATTCAACCAAACAGGGCGTATGGGCGCGAATCGTGATCCTCGAAGGCACGTTGCACTATCAAATCGATGCCCTCAACACGAGTTTCGACTTAACCCCAGAACAGCCGGGAATTGTGGTGCCGCAGATGCTGCATCACGTCGCGCCGGTTGGCGCGGTGCGCTTCTATGTCGAGTTCTATCGCTAAATAGTCCGCACTGTAATGGAATCAAAACGCGAGATGTGAAGAAAATTTTTAGGGTCGTCATCCCGGGCGAAGCGGCGTTAGCCGCGCAGACCCGGGATCCAAGGGCGCCAAAAGGACAAGATGGATCCCGGATAAGTGCTGCGCACTTTCCGGGATGACGAGGATAGAGGCTGTCGGTATCCCCAATGCCGCGTCGAATCAGGCGTTCGTCTCAGATACAGTGCGGGCTATTTAGCGTTCCAAGCCTAATCGCTGATGCCATTGGGCCAGCGATTCGCGTGGATATTCCGCGTAAGACTGATCGCGCTTCGCCACGACCGGCACCACCCATTCAGCCTTTGATCCCAGCATTAAATGCACACGCTCGGGAGGCACCGGCAGCGGCGTATCGATTGCGGAGGCAAATGGATGAATGAGTTCCGGCCAGCGTGGATCCCACACCCACAGCGGACTGCCACAATGCTGACAGAAATGACGGCGCGCGGGACTTTTCTTCTTGCGTCCATTCGCGCCCGCGATCCGCGCCTGGTAGATCGCCACGTGCTGCTCGCCTTTGACCTTCAGCGAATCCGCCTCACCGCCGAGGTTGATCGCATAGCCGCCACCGCCCGCAGTCTTGCGGCAAATTGAGCAGTAGCAGAGGTTAAAGGGATAGGGATGTTCGGTTACGAGTGCGAAACGCACCTTGCCGCAGTGACAGGATCCTTTGAGCCGCATACCCCCTCCCCTCGAAATTTGATATTTAGGGCAGTTAGACTGGCCGAGTCAAACCGAATGTCGGCCTCCTCGTCACTATGACCAAGCGCCTTCTGATCGTCTATCACTCTGCGACCGGCGGCACCCAGCGCATGCTCGACGCGGTGGTGGCCGGTGCGCGCGATCCGGAAATTCATGGCATTGAAGTGTGCGTGCGCGCAGCGCTGGCCGCGAGTGCAGAGGAAGTCCGGGGCGCGGCCGGGATCCTGCTCGGCACGCCGGAGAATTTTGGCTACATGTCTGGCGCGCTCAAGGATTTTTTCGATCGCATTTACTATCCCTGCCTCGAGCACACCCAAGGCCTGTCGTATGGATTGTTCATTCGCGCTGGCAATGATGGTCGGGGTGCGCAAACCGCAATCGAACGGCTCACGACCGGGTTGCGCTGGCGGGCAGTAAGCCCACCGCTGATCGCGCAAGGCGAGCTCACGGCCGCCCATCTCGCCGCCTGCGGGGAACTCGGCCAGACCCTGGCCGCGGGGCTGGAAGCTGGAATATTCTGAGAGGGCGCGCTCGCCGCAGGGTGATGTGCTGTTGCCGCTTGCGCTGGATCTCGCTCGACTAAAGTCAGGCTAGGCGTTTGCGCGCACGCCAGCACTATAATGCGGCCTGCAGCCCCTCTTGATCGCGCAAGGACGTCTATGACCGCCGACAACACCGCGCGTCTGCCAACTGGCGACGCGCAACCGCTGAAGCGAGACATTCGCAAAACCGGCATCGATCCCGATTTCTGGTATCCCATCGCCCATAGCAGGGAGGTGAAGCCGGGCAAAACCCACGCGGCAACCTTCGCTGGCGCACCAATTGTGCTGGTGCGCGGCAAGGCGGGGCGGGTTTTCGCGCTTGAAGATCGCTGTGCGCACCGGCAAGTCCCGTTGCATGTGGGCGAAGTGCTCGCCGATGGCATCAAATGCGGTTATCACGGCTGGACTTACAACGAACAAGGTCATTGCACCAGCGTGCCCTACCTTGAGCAAGGCGGCATGCGCCCGAATAGCGTGCAGGCCTATCCCTGTCGCGAAGCCTATGGACTCATTTTCGTCTTTCCAGGCGACAGCGCCAAAGCCAGCACAGTCGCCTTCCCTGACGTGCCCTCGGCCACCAGCCCGGAATACAAAACCCGCTATCTCAGTCGCCGCATCAACTGCCATTACACCTTCATGCACGAGAACTTGATGGACATGAATCATCAATTCCTGCATCGCCGCTTGATGGGCGGCATTAAAACAATTTTCCTCGGCGTACGCAGTGGCGATAACTGGATCGAAGCGGATTACACCTTCAAGCGCAGTGAAGGCAAGCAACCGCTGGGTGAGAAATTCATGCTCGGCAAGCGTCCGGAGTCGCAGCCCAATGAGCGCGATCTGATGACCATTCGTACCGAATATCCCTACCAGACCTTGAAGTTCTGGACGGCGGGTAGCAGCACCCCGGCGCTCGATTTATGGAACGTCTACATTCCCCTCGATCACGCCCAGCGCACCAATCACACCTACGGCCTGATGATGATTAAGCGGCCGTCGATACCCGGTCTCATCAATCTGTTGTGGCCCGCGATTGTGTGGTTCACGAACGGTATTTTTGGCGAGGATCGCTGGATCTGCGAACTTGAGCAGGCGGCCTTCGATGCCCAGGGCGAGGATCGCAATCAGGAAATTTTTCCAGCCATTCGCGGGCTACGCCGGGTGCTGGTAGATAACGGAGTGCCGTTGGCGCAGTAACGAATCCCGGCTACTGACGCCGCACCACGCCAGCGCCGGTAGCATCCGCGCGGCGCATCCCGGCGGAGTCGAACAGTGCCGGGTTATCCAGGAAGCTGTTCATCCAGTCGAGGGTATCAACGCCCCAGAAGAGCTGGCGGCGGATTTCGAAGGTTGGCACTCCCCATACGCCTGCAGCAACAGCAGCTTCGGTATTTTGCGCAAGCCGGGTTTTCACTGCCGGGTCCGCGATCAGCGGCGCGGCATCGGCAACTTGCAGAGACTGCTGCAGTGCTGCCCACTCGGCTTCCGGATCGCGGCCCTGACCCCAGATGAAATCGAACACGGCGTCGATATCCGCGTGCTGAGCGCCGCGCGCGATCAGCAGTCGCAACACCGCGAGCGGATTGAATGGATGCCGTGGCGGCATCGTAAATGGGATGCCATGTTGCGCGGCCAGCCACACACATTGGCGATACGTGTGCGTGCGCTTGGCGGGCAGCTCGGCCGGGCCTTTAGTGCCCCACGCCTTGAGCAGACCGGCGAAGAGCACCGGCACGAATTCGATTGCAAGCTTCGGCCGCAGTTCGTTAAAGCGTTTGAAGTGCAGATACGCGTAGGGCGAAATCACATCGAAGTACCAGCGCGCAGGAATCTTTTCCATCACACCCTTTCCTTCTGATTAATTAGCAGGCGCAGCGCCAGTGCCAACACACCGGCCGCCAGCAAGCCGAAGGCAGTCACCACCGCAAACAACTCGGGTAGCGTGAAATGATCATAAACACTCGCCACCCGGCCGCCTAAATAATTCCCGACCGAGGTCGCCAGAAACCACACGCCCATGGTCAGTCCCGCGATGCGCGCCGGCGCCAGCCGCGACATCGCGCTCAAACCGACCGGCGAGAGACACAGCTCACCAATCGTGTGGAGAAAGTATGTGCCCACCAGCCACCAGGGACTCACCTTGAGTCCAAGTTCGGCGTAGCCTGCGGCCACCACCAAAACCCCGAAGCCGGCCGCCGTGAACATCAAGCCGAAAATAAACTTCGTCGCCGCCGCGGGATTGCGCGGGCCAAGGCGCAACCAGCCCCAGGCAAAGACGGGAGCGAGCGAGATGATGAGCAGGGGATTCAAGGATTGATACCAGGTGGGCGGGAACGCGTAACCGAGTATCCCGAGATAGCGATTGGTGTCGCGCTCGGCGAACAGGGTCAACGTAGAACCGCCTTGTTCGAACAACGACCAGAACACCACTGCCGCTAAAAACAGGAGCACGATGAGACGCAAGTTGTGGCGCTCGCGTGGCGTCCAGCCTGCATTTAAAAAAATCCAGCTGAAGAAAATGACAGTGGCGGCCAGCAACAGCCCGCCGAACATATCGCTTAGGCGCGCAACGCTTAGAGCCCCTTGCGCAATGAGGCCCGCAACGGCAACGACCGTCATGATCACGAGCGCGAGTCCGGCCATCAGTTGGCGATATTCACGGGTCCCTGGCGGTTGCGCAGGGTGTGCGCTTTGGAGGCTAAAGGTCGCGCTGCCGCGCATAAACGTCCACAGCCCGCAGGCCATCCCCACCGCGGCCGCACCAAATCCCCAATGCCATGCAAGATCGGGCGCGATGCCCCAGGCGCTTAAGCGCGCGCGAAACGGCGGCGCCAGGGCCAACCATCCACACACGAGCGGGGCCAGGAATGCGCCGAGATTAATCCCCATGTAATAAATCGAAAAGCCGCTGTCGCGCCGTGGATCCTCTGGTGTATAGAGCTGCCCGACCATGGTGCTGACATTCGGCTTTAATAAGCCGGTGCCGAGGATGATGAGCCCAAGACCGACGAAAAACGTCTGCGAGCTCGGCCAGGCGAGACAGAGATGGCCGCTCAAAATAAACCCACCGCCAAACAAGGTGGCACGGCGGCTACCGAGCAGGCGATCCGCGACCCAGCCGCCGGGCAAGCAGGCGAGGTAGACCAAGCCCGCATACAACCCATAAATCGCGCCGGCCTTGGCGGTATCAAAGCCCAGACCGCCGGTCGCG
>JANOVQ010000336.1:0-3224 GCA_031417495.1 Pseudomonadota bacterium
GCGGTCGGCCGCGGCGAGGCTGCGGGCGTCTATTATCTGGCCGACACGCCGGACCTAGCCTTCGATCAGATTTTGGCGATCAAATCCGATCTTGAGCACGGTCTCGATCGCCAGGCTTTGCAAGCGCTCCTTCCTGCTGGCGGCGCGCGCAACGCGGTCGATTGTGCGTTGTGGGATTTGGAGTGCAAACTCACCGGCCAATCCATTTGGGCAAAAGCCGGCGTGAGCGATCGGACACTAACAACCTGCCAAACCATTGGCGTGCTCGATACGCCAGAAGATACCGGCAACGCCGCAAGGGCCTTAGAAGGCTTCAAGCTCATCAAACTAAAGCTCAATGGAGACCGGCCGATCGATCGCGTGCGCGCTGTGCGCGCAGCGCGCCCCGACGTCCGCCTCGTCGTCGACGCGAACCAGGGTTTTACCCTCTCTCTGCTGAAGGAGTGTCTGCCAGAGTTTGCCAAGGCCGAGGTCGAACTCATCGAGCAGCCCTTGCCGCGCGGCGATGATGCTAGCCTTGAAGGCATGCCGCGCGAGGTGCCGATCTGCGCCGACGAGAGCTGCCTACACCGCGGCGAGTTCGAGCAGGTGGCGCGGCGCTACGACCTCATCAACATCAAGTTGGACAAGACGGGCGGACTGACCGAAGCACTCTTGTTGGCAGACGCAGTAATCGAGCGTGGGCTCGATGTCATGGTCGGCAATATGCTGGGTACTTCCCTAGCCATGGCTCCCGCTTTCATCGTATCGCAGAAGGCGCGAATCGCCGATTTGGACGGCCCCGTGGCGCTGAAGACTGACCGCATCGGCGCAATGGAATACAAGCATGGCGTGGTCGGGCCGTTCACGACTGAACTTTGGGGCTAGGCTCGATGGACGTTCGCAAACTTAGAGATCACTTGGTTCTCAGTGGCGGCGCCCCTGAACCTAAATCCGACCCGCGCGACACGACCAGCGACGAGATCCCGTTCGACCAAACGTCTTTCGGGTCAGCAGTTAGAAAATTGCGCACCGAGCGCGGCTGGACGCTCAAGGATTTGAGTGAACGCTCGAAGATATCTCAGTCTGCGCTATCTCGTGTCGAGACCGGTCAGATTACATTGTCGTTTGACCGCGCTCATGCGCTGGCGCGCGCACTCGACACCGACTTTGGTCAGATAGTCAATCGTATGGTGACGCCCAACGCGCCTCGCGTGCACGTGCCCACAAATGCAACGGGCTGGCGCAGCCTTACGCGCAAGGGCGATGGTCATCAGGTCACGCAAAGCAACGGTAATTACGAATACCTCTGCACAGAATTTTTGTATCGTAAGCTGGTGTCGGGTTTCGCGACCGTCTCGGCGCAAAACCTCGACGAACACGGTCCGTTCGTCACCCATCCGGGAGAAGAATTTATCCACGTCGTTGAAGGCACGATTGTTGTTGAGACCGAATATTACGCGCCCCTGACGCTGGAGCGCGGCGATAGTCTGCAGTTTGACTCCACTACGCCCCATGCGGTGCTTACCGCCGGCCCGACGCCCGCTCGCGTGCTCTTTGCAATCACAGATCCACGCTGGGAGTAGCGCTGCTTCAAAGTTTGGCGCTCCGGCGAATCCGTTGCAGGAAGCGGCGCGGGCACAAGCGGGGCCACCATAAAAGCGATCGGACACCGATCGCAAAAAGCTGAGCATCTGGCGTTCGGGAAGCGCCATGAGTTTTCGCTTCCGGGCGGAGCTGTCTCTCACTTGAACTCGCTGCAGATGAAGAACGCCAGCATCGCATCGTGAGCAAGACGGGCGACATGGCCGCTGTCGCAACACTCAACGCAGACTTGGCCACCGCGGCGCGCCGAGGACACGGCCGAATTTCTGATTCCCAGAAATCAGCGAAATGTAGGGCCTCCCAATCAACCCGAAGCGGCCGTCCACTTGCGCGAATATCTGCTGGACTTCGCTGCGGAAGAGAGCGTGCATGGACCCGATGAACGAGGGCCATGTCGCACCGCAACAACGCTTCTCCCTGATTTAGCGCCGCCCACTCTGGCCCGCACACCCCGCTTTTGCCGGGGCTTGCGGTCGTACCGGCGACAGGCCGGCGAAGGAGTAGCGACATGGCCAAACAAACCGCAAAGCAGCGCAAGACGCCGCCCAAATCCCCGTCCACTAAAATCGATCAAATCGCAACCGCGCTTCGCGCTCGCAAAGGCGCAACGATAGGACAACTCGTAGCGCTAACTGGCTGGCAGCCGCATTCGGTGCGCGGTGCGATGTCCGGCGCGCTAAAGAAGCAGCGGGGCTTCACAATAACGTCGACCAAATCCGGTAGCGAGCGTGTCTACAAAATCGAGGGCGCGCGATGAACGTGGCCGCAGAAGCAAGCGCGGCGCTCGCGCATGTCTGGGAAACTATGGTGGTGCTGGCGGAAGCGGGCAATGACATGGTGGTGAATCAACAGCGCCTCGCCCCCGCCGTTGGCGCTGGTGAAATCGCCGAGATCGCAGCCGATCTGGCTTCCCTATCGCGCGCAGCCGAGGTGTTGGCGAAACTGCGAGATCGCACGTGATAGCGCGCATCGACTTTGACGCGCTGACGCTTGATCAGGCGCGAGATCTGTGGGCGAAACATCTCAAAACTCCGCTTCCCCGCCACCGCTCGCGCGACCTTCTCGCGCGTGCACTTTCGTATCATCTGCAGGCGCGGGCAGAGGGCGGTCCAACCCAAACGCTACGGCGTAAGCTCGACGATCTGGCGCCACGCTTTGTTGCGGACAAAGACTTCGCCCCTGCTCCAGCGGAGCGGCCCAAACCTTGCAGCGTTCTGGTGCGAGAGTGGAACGATGTCAGCTACGCGGTGACGGTGACCAGCACTGGCTTCCTATACGACGGAAAACCATTCGCCTCGCTGACGGCGGTCGCGCGCGCCATCACGGGCACGCACTGGAACGGCCCCCACTTCTTCCGCCTCAAAGACGGACTCGGGAAGAAATGAAAGGCAAACGGCACTGCGCAATCTACACGCGCACCTCGACGGAGGAAGGTCTCGCGCAGGATTTCAATTCGCTGCACGCGCAAGCTGAGGCGTGCACAGCTTTTATCAAGTCCCAAGCAAGCGAAGGATGGATTGCGGCGCGACGCATCTACGAAGACGGCGGTTATTCCGGTGGCTCGATCGAACGCCCCGCCCTCCGTGAGCTGCTTGATGACATCGCAGCCGGCCGCGTTGATGTGGTCGTGGTCTATAAGG
>JANOVQ010000337.1:0-1687 GCA_031417495.1 Pseudomonadota bacterium
CCCATCAGGTTGTCCATCGTGATGCCTAAGGTCCAGCCGAGCCACCGGCTCTGACCGACAATCTGATCGGTCGCAAATTTCTCGCCGGCCGGCGGCCGGCGCAGGCGCGGGATCGCCTCCATCTCGGCCAAGCTGCGAAAGCGCTTCATACCAACCGGCGGCGTTTTCAGGCGCAGGTATTGATTAAGACCCGCCACCAACTGTGCGTAATCATAAGGTTCGGCATCGCCCCAACAATTGGGAGTCATGGCTTCGCTCCTTTGGCATCGATCTGGTGACACAGCGAATCGCGGCAACCGACTAAGCCCACCGAGCGCACCGTCATGCGCGGTGCGCCCTCGGGCCCGATCACTTCCATCAAGGTGTGCATAATGCCGCGATCCGGCTTGGAGACCGAGCGCCGTGCCTGTTCAACCGTGACCTGCACCCTGAGCCGTTCATCCGGTCGCACCGGGCGCAACCAGCGCAGTTCATCCACCCCCGGGGAACCCATGCCGGCCACCGCGGAAATGAAATGTTCGACCACCACCCGCATCATCGCACTGCCAGTATGCCAACCGCTGGCGACAATCCCGCCAAAATGAGATTTCGCGGCCGCGTCCCTGTCGAGATGAAAAGGCTGCGGATCAAACTGGCGCGCGAAGGCTTTGATGTCTTCCTCGCTCAGACTGAATTCGCCGAGGGTATAGGTGGCGCCGAGTTCGTAATCCTCGAAATAACGATCCGTGGTGGGGGTTTTGAAAGTCGCTATTGGCATCGGTAGCAGGCAGTCCTGAAAGGTGGTTAGGAGGCCAAATCTAGCGCATTCGCACCCAACGGTGGCGATTAGTCGATGCCGATCTCAGCCAGTACGAGGCGCAGCAGCGGCGCGAGGCGTGCGGCCCAGGCGTGTTGTCCGCGCTCGTCGGCAATTTCATCCTGACGCAGCTCGATCAGCACATGCGGTAGACCACGGCGTTCAGCATGCACGGGCACGCCATAGTCGCTCTCGTCGGTCAGTCGATAGGGAATATTGTCGCCGACGCAGAGTGCCGGATCACGGGCCAATTCGCGCAACAGGATGTTCGCCACACGCCGGTCCCGATTCGATAACAACGCGACCTGCCAAGGCCGCGCTGCGCCCTTGAAAACTGGCGTAAAACTGTGCACGGAGACGTACACCGTTGCGCGGCCTGCCTGTTCCCGCGCCTCAATCAGGGCCTGAATTTGCGCGTGATAAGGCCGATGAAAACACGCGCGCCGAGCCTCTTGGGCAGCGTCGCTCAGGTGCCGATTACCGGGCACCTCGGTAAGCTCGCTCTGGAGCGGAATTGCGTCGTCGCGCCAGAGCTGGCGATTGCAATCGATCACCAGGCGCGAATAGCCGCTGGCGACTAAGGTGGCTTCAAAATGCGCTGCCAGCCGTTCAGCGACGCCGAGCGCGCCGATGTCCCAGGCGATATGGCGCGCACGCTCAGCGGGCGCGAGGCCCAGGTCGCCAAGCACCTCCGGAATGCGCTTGCTCGCATGATCGCAGGTAAAGAACAATGGCGATTGGCTATCCGGAAACCGCACCGTTACCGCTGGAGGTTCATGGCTCGCTAGCAAACTGCGCTCCTGTCTCGATATCGCCCGAGTATAGAATTCACACCTTTATCCGCCAACCGGAGCGCGCCATCCAGGTCCCACGCCAGTTCATCGGCCGCTC
>JANOVQ010000338.1:0-2154 GCA_031417495.1 Pseudomonadota bacterium
TGGTCACGCCGGACATGCATCGCGTTCACCACTCGGTGGTGCCGGCAGAAACCAATAGTAACTTCGGCTTCAACCTGCCGTGGTGGGATCGCATATTCCACACCTACCGCGCAGCGCCGGCCGCCGGCCATACGCACATGACGATTGGTCTCGCACAATTCCGCGAGGTGCGCGAATTGCGCCTCGACCGCCTGTTATTGCAGCCATTCCGCGCGGATGACGGTGCCGAGCCAAGTTCGGCGCCGATCCGAGGCAATTGATGGCAGCGGTGACAATGCGCCTGAGTTCGGTCTCAGTGATCTCGAACGCGCTGCGTTTGAAACGCGTCAGTCAGCACTGCGCTCAGCCCAATAATTCGCGCAGTACAGCACTCCACGCGCGCCCGAGATTGCCGCGATCATATCCCCCGCCGCCGAACGCCATGAGGCGCCCTTGTGCATGGCGATCCGCGAGCACACACAGCCGCTGCGTGGCATGCGCGTGCGCCGCGGGCGAATACGCGAGCTGGGCCAGCGGATCGCCGCGCAGGCTGTCGGCCCCGCATTGAAAGACGATGAATTCGGGTGCGTGCTTTTCCAGATGCGTTTCCACCTGCGACCACGCCAGAAAAAAAGCCTGGTCATCCGCGCGCGGCGGCATTTCGAGGTTAAGTTTGGTGCCCGCCGCCGCCCCCCGCCCCGTTTCATCGGCACGCCCGGTGCCCGGATACAGGGTGCGACTGTCCTGATGTAGATCAGCGAAGATCAACTCAGGATCCGCCTCGAAAGCGTAGAACACCCCATCGCCATGATGTGCATCAATATCCACATAAGCCACGCGCTTAATTCCGTACTCCGCGCGTAGGGTTTCGATCACCACGCCGAGATCGTTGAATACGCAAAAACCGGCAGCATGATCGCGTGCCGCGTGATGCAACCCGCCGATGGGTTGCAAGGTGCGCGCACAGCGCGCGTGCATCACATCCGCCAACGCCTCAAGCGCGGCACCGACGACTCGCGCGCTCGCGCCATACACATTGGGAAACACCGGGGTGTCCCCACCATCCAGCATTTCACGGCCGTGGGCTTCCGCGCTCGCCACCATTTCGACATAGTCCGCGGTATGAAAGCGTGCGAGTTCCGCGCGCGTGGCCACCCGGCCGTCCTTCAGGGTTGCCCGGGCAACCAATCCTTGGCGAGTAGCTTCTGCCAGGAAGGCACCTTGACGATCGATCCCCAAGGGATGTCCGTCGCCAAAGCCATAGCCAGCGAGTTCAGGATCTGCGAATAAGTGCACGCTGGCCTCCAACGCCTGGGCGGGTTTGAATGTCACCAATAAACCTGCCGCCAGGGCCTGCAGGCAGGCGCGACGCGCAGGAGAAGACGGCGACTCGATGATAACTGGCATGGCCTACGTTAGGCGCGAGTCGTCCCCGAATTCAAGCGCAAGAAGCGGCGTGTCTGCAGGATCTTAAACGCGTATGGTCAGCAACCAGTCCGCAGCAACACCGCGAGGAGAACTATTGTCATGGGCTCAGCATGGTTGACGAAGCAGCGGGCTCGGCTCGGAATAGGTTTACTGGTAATGACCACCGCCACGACCGCGCGTGAGTTCACGCTGCCCGCGGGCGAATATGCCATCCGTTCGAATATGCTGATGCCGCATCTGGACGCGATGCGGCGGATCGTCGCCGAAGAATCGCGTTGCTTAACCGAAGACGATTCGCGGGCACTGTTTCCGGTCATGCGACAACCCGCTTTACACGGCTGCACCTTTGGGTTTGGCGCGTCCCAGGGTGAGGCATTCCAGTATGTACTGGTCTGTCAGACGGCGCGGGTCGCGACTGGCACCAGCGAGTTAACGCACCAAGGTTCAACCATCGTCGGCAACCTGGTCGTCAAAATGGGCGGCAAGAACATGACCTTTGCGCAGCGCGTGGAAGCAGTGCGCACGGGAGACTGCCCGCCTGCGCTGCAATAGATGCCGCCGCGATTAGTTACAAAGCCACCACACATGCGCGCGGAATTCGCACTAAACTGCGCGCATGGCATGGTTCAAGCCCTGCCCATTTAGTGCAACCAGCAGCCAGCAAACCCCTCATGGAGGACCGATGAAACTCTATTATTCTCCCGGCGTCTGTTCACTCTCTCCGCATATCTGCTTACGCGAAGCGGG
>JANOVQ010000339.1:0-2036 GCA_031417495.1 Pseudomonadota bacterium
GCGCGCGCAGCGGCTCACGTCTGCGCCCCAGTCCGAACTCGAACCCGACTTAAGCCCCCTAAATTTCAACCTGTGCGCCGATTTCGATTACTCGATTCTGAGGGAGATGGAAGTAACGCGCGGCGCTCGCTGCATTGCGCAACATGTAGGCGAAGAGCACGCGGCGCCAGCGGGCGAGGCGCTGGCGGGTGCGCGCGACGATGATGGTTTCGCGGCCGAGGAAGAAAGTCGTTTCCATCTCATCGTAAACAAATTCAGGTGAGCTGAAGCGCCGCATTTCGCGTGGCAGGTTAGGGCGCTCAAGGAAGCCATAACTTACCAGCATGCGTCCGATGCCCTCGCCTACCGGCGCGTAAGAAACCCGCTCGGCGTTGCTTACGTAAGGGATGCGCACGGTTTCCACTGTCAGCAGCACAACTTGCTGATGCAATACTCGATTGTGTTTCATGTTGTGCAATAGCGCGCGCGGTACACCTTGCTTTTGGCCCGTGAGGAACACCGCAGTGCCAGGCACGCGAACCGGTGCTTCAAGCGCCAGACTGGACACAAACAGATCGAGATCGAGGTTTTCTTCCTGCAGTGTCGCATTCAGTGCTTCGCGGCCCTGCTTCCAAGTGGCCATCAATGTATAGATGGCGAAGGCAAACAGCACCGGCAGCCACCCGCCGGCAGGAATCTTGGCCAGATTCGACGTAAAGAACGTGAAATCAATACACAAAAATGGGAACGCCAAAGCCAGTGCCGGTACCCGCCGCCAACCCCAAATATGGCGGGCAACAAAGTAGAGAAACAAGGTAGTGGCCAACATGGTGGTCGCGACTGCCACACCATAAGCGGCCGCCAGGCGGCTCGAATCCTCAAACCATAGGACCAGCCCCAACGTGCCTAGCATGAACGACCAGTTCACCGCCGGCAGGTAAACCTGGCCGACCGCGTCAGAGGAAGTTTGTCGAATCTCAAGGCGCGGGATGTAACCGAGTTGGACCGCCGAACTCGCCACCGAGAAGGCGCCGGAAATCACCGCCTGCGAGGCGATGACTGTCGCGAAAGTCGCCAGCACCACCAGCGGCAGCAAGAAGGCATTGGGTACCGTGGCAAAGAATAAATGATCCAAGGCGCCCGGGTTGCGCAACAAGAGCGCGCCCTGTCCAAAGTAATTGAGGGCCAACCCGGGAAGCGCGACCCCGAACCAGGCGTTCCGAATTGGGGTGCGACCGAAATGTCCCATGTCCGCGTACAGCGCTTCACCTCCGGTGACGACCAGGAACACCGACCCCATCACCAGAAATGCCAGCACCCCATGGTCGGCGAAAAAGCGCACTGCGTAATACGGATTGAGTGCTGCTAGCACCGCTGGGGTCTGCGTGATCGACACCAGCCCGATTACCCCGAGAACTGAGAACCACAGCAGCATCACCGGACCGAAGATGGCGCCTATGCGGTGGGTGCCGAAGCGTTGCACGGCGTAGAGTCCGACCAAAATCGTGAGCGCTAGCGGCAAAACGTAAGGCGCGAGAAACGGCGTTTGAACCTTGAGACCTTCGAGTGCGCTCAACACCGAGATGGCGGGCGTGATCATCGCGTCCGCAAATAGCAACGCGGCGCCCACCAAGCCCAGAAAGACAAAATAGCGCCGCCACTTGTCGTGCCCTTGGGTTTTGCGCACGACGAGCGCCATGAGCGCCAGGATGCCCCCTTCGCCGTGATTATCTGCGCGCAGAATGAAGGTGACGTACTCGATGGAAATCACCAGTACCAACACCCAGAAAATCACCGACAACACCCCCAACACATTGGCGGGTTGCAAGGTCAGCGCGTGATGGCCAGCGTTGAAGCATTCTCTTAGGGCGTACAACGGGCTGGTACCAATATCACCAAAAACCACACCGAGTGCCCCCAACATCAGGGGCCAGGAGCGGTTGGAACGAAGCGTGGTTCGGTTCATGCGAAGGTGCGTTGCGGGATCTAAGGACTGGCTGGAATGTGTGGAGGTTGGCCGGTTCTGCGACGCAGCATTCTACGCCCGAAGAAACAGA
>JANOVQ010000340.1:0-6439 GCA_031417495.1 Pseudomonadota bacterium
TCGCCGCAACTGGTGGAAGCGATTTTGAACGGCGGTGAAGCGCTGTTGCAAACCCATAGGCGCGAGATCAGTGTGGTGTTCATTGATCTGCGCGGCTTCACCGCATTCACTGATCGCGCAGAACCTGAAGAAGTCATGGAGTTGTTGCACGAGTATCACGCGGTGATGGGCCGTCTTGTGCTCGAACACGCAGGGACCCTGGAGCGCTTCGCGGGGGATTCGCTGATGATTTTCTTTAATGATCCGGTGCCGATTGAAGCGCCTGCCCGCCACGCCGTGCGCATGGCACTCGCGATGCAGACAGTGTTTTTACCGCTCGCTGAGACGTGGAACAAGCGCGGTTTTGAACTTGGACTTGGCTGCGGGATCGCGCAGGGGTATGCGACGCTCGGACTCATCGGGTTTGACGGCCGCCGCGACTACGCCGCAATCGGCAGGGTCACCAATCTCGCGGCGCGCCTATGTGGTGAGGCAGCCAGTGGCCAGGTGTTGATCGACCGCAAGACCATGGCAACACTTGAAGGCGAAGTCTTCGCCACGCCCTGCGTGCCGCTGAGCTTGAAAGGCTTCAGCGGGCCGGTGCCGGCCTTCTCGGTTGAACGAATAGGTGCGCCATGAGCGACTTGCTTCATGAACTGATAGCGCCGAGTGGGGACTTCGCGGGTGAGATGCTTCGCATCGAGTTCGCCCGGGAAACGTTGCGCAGCAACCAGTTGCTGATCCAGTTGCTGGACCAGAAAAGCTATTTGGTACTCGTGATTATGGGCGTGACGTCGGCCGCGTTCTTCTCCATCGTCGGCGCCTTTCTCGGCGAAATCGAGCATCTCCTGAGCTTGCTGTTGGTGGTGCCACTGCTTGCGGCGTGGTTTCTGGTGGAAGCGGCGCTCGTGCTCTGGAATTGCCTGAAAAGCATTCAGGGCGTGGTCGCCAAACCTGTCACGCTAGAGGCCCCTAATATGGTCTTTCCGCACAGCCTGCTGCGCCAATACGAGAACGATTCGCAGCGCTATTTTGAGCGCCTCCAGGTGCTCACGGCGGACGACATCCTACGTGACTACACGGCAGAGATCGTCAAAACTGCCACTATCTTTGTCGAAAAAGCCCAGCAGGTGAACGATGCCGTAAGAGCGCTCTATCGTTCGCTGTTACCGTGGATGGGCGGAATTCTCGCGACCATCGCGTTGCGCGTGATATAAATTCCGGCGCCTGGTTATTCCTTTGATGCCGGGCTGCTCGCGTCGGCGGCGACCTCCATTTTGACAATCTTATCGGGCTTGGCCGGGGGCTCGCCGCGCGCCACTTTGTCGATGAACTCCATGCCTTCGATCACCTGGCCAAAGACTGTGTACTGCCCGGTCAGGAAGCTGCAGCCCTGATCTGTGAAGCAGATGAAAAACTGCGAGTTTGCGCTGTCGGGATCGCTGGTGCGCGCGGCGCCCAGGGTGCCTCGGATATAGGGGTAGTCGCTGAACTCCGCCTTGAGGTCCGGCTCCTCACTGCCACCGCTACCAGTCCCGGTTGGATCGCCGGTCTGCGCCATGAAACCTTCAATCACGCGGTGAAAGCTGAGGCCGTTATAAAATCCGGCCCGCGCGAGTTTTTTAATTCGCTCAACTTGGCCGGGCGCGCGCTCCGGTAATAATTCGATGACCACCGGACCGCCCGTGGAAAGCGCCACCTTCAGGGTATTTTCCGGGCTGGCAGCCAGCACAGTGGCAGTAAACATGAAGAGGCCTCCGGCGCTAAGTAACAGGCGATTGAGCATGAGGGGTCCTTTAGGAGTGGTTGCTGAGAGACCTTGAAATTTAGTCTGTTTGAGGCAAACCGACAATCCAACTGCGCGGTCCTTTCGGCTTGCCTCGCGGGTGCGTTAGCATCGGCGGGTGTGAAACCGAGGAAAGTCCATGACACCCATGCCCCGCGCGCTTGCGCAGATGTTTATCGCCTTGGTGGTTGCGAGCGCGTCACTCCAGGTGTCGGCGGTCGAACTGCCAATCCAGGATCCCGAGATCAAGGCCTGCCTGACGCGCTCCTTACCGGAGAAGGCGATGAGCCAGCGGTTGACCCTGAAACTGTTCAATGGCACAGAATTGGTCAACACCACCCAGGCCGAACTGTTCTGGAAAAAGGCCGACGATGGCAAATCGCGCGTGTTAGTGCGCATGACATCACCACCGGATCGGGCGGGCATCGCGGTCCTCGCGATTGAGCGTGAGGCAGGCGACCCAGACCTCATGGTATACATGCCGGATTCACGCAAGGCGCGCAAGGTCGCCGGTAGAACTATCGATGCGTCGATGTTCGGCACCGATTTTAGTTATGAAGACTTCGCGTATTTCCAGGGGGTGGCCGGTGGCGGCAAAATCACCCGGCTGGCCGATGAAAACGTGGAAGGCGCCGCCAACTATGTGCTGGAGGCGCTGCCCGGAGCGGACGGATCCAAGTACAGTCGCATCGTCTCGTACATTAATCGCGAGCAATGCGTGCTGACCAAGATTGATTTCTTTGCCAAGAACGGCACCTTGCTCAAGGATCTCACGCTACCACAGGAAGACGTGGAGCAAATTGGCACGCGCTGGGTGCCCAAGCGCGCCATCCTGAACGATCACAAACACGACAGCCGCACTGAAGTCGTAATCGATGACATTAAAATTGATCCCGAGCTCAGCGAGACGCTCTTCAGCATGACCAAATTCGGTGCTGGACGTTAAGGTTGAATCAGCGGGTTCAACGCAGAATGTCGATGGTATTCATTACCCGCGTCGCCAGGACGCGATTCAAGTTGGCGTAAACGGTCGCCGCGATCAGCGGATAGCGGCGACGTAACCGGACAAGTTCCGCTTCGCCAAAGCGCAACAGATGCGCGTCCTGCAGCACATCCACATCCGCCGTGCGATGTTCGGAAAACATTGCGATTTCACCGACGACATCCCCACGCCGCATCCGCGCGAACTCCACTCTTTCGCCGTCGCGATCAATCGACGCCATCAGTTCGCCATCCACCACCACGAACATCTCACCGCCCTTGTCACCTTCAGTAAACAGGCGCTGACCCGCTTGCGGGCGGACACTGCTCGACATCAGCGCGAAGATTCGAGCTTGCCGTTTACTGAGGCCACTGAAGAGCGGAATTGAGCGCTGTGGGTCGTGGCCGAGATCCAAGGTGAGCATGTCCCACAAGGTGACCAGGCGTACGCTGGAGCAGATGGCGGGCGACAAAGTGAGTTCGAGGAACCAACCCACCGCCATCGTAAAGGCGGACAGCAAGCCGAACTCCACCTGGCTGCGCAATTCGGAAGCCGTGAGTGCGAGGAAGCCCAGGCACAGGCCAACCGTGGTGAAGGTGACCGGCCGAATGACCGAACGCAAGGTGCTCTTGGTGGCCAGGCGTTCATCGCCGAGGCGACGTGCTTCGAGCGAGAAACGCGCGAAATAGTGCACCGTATCGTCCACTGCAATGCCGAGCGTAATCGCTCCAATCAAGCTTGTGGAGAGATTCAGCGGGGTGCCAGTGAGCCCGAGAGCACCGTAATAAACTGCGACCGGGACGATATTCGGCAGCAACGCGTAAAGGCCGACTCGGAATGAGGTCAGTAATAAGGCGAGGGTTAAGTAAATCGTACAGAAGGCTGTCAGATCGCTGATCAGCATGCCGTGAGTGATGTCGTCCATGGTGTGACTGAGCAAAATCAGATCACCCGTGGCGCGCCCCTTTAGGCGGCGCGGCAATTGCGCAAGGCGCGCCTCGAGGCGCGCCATCAGCACGCGAATTTCGGCAGATCCGCTAACTTTCGAGCGGATCGTGATATTGGCCACGCGATGATGGGGATCGACAAAGCCATCGGTCAGCGCATCACCACCAAACAACAGCAACTCGTTGACCTGCTCAACTCGGGGCGGGATTTTAAATTCGGCCGGATCGTCCGCATGAAATGCCCGGTTCAGCAACATTACGCCATCGGCGAGTGAGGCGGTGCTGCCAATTTCCGGTTGCTGTTCCAGCCACGCTTGGAGTTGCACGATTTCGCGCAGATTGTCCGGCCGAGCGAAGGCGTCGTCTTCGTCGGACTCAAGCACGATGAAGAAAGAATTAAGTCCCCCGAGCCGTTCGTTCAAGGATTCGAAGGTCTGGCGAACCGGTGAACTCGCGACAAAACTGCCGACGAAACTGCTCGAAACTTCAATGCGGGTGATGCCATAGAGGGCTGTGGCAAGTAACGCAAACGCGGCGACGAAGATTCCGCGGCGATGGCGCATGTCGAATTCCGCGATGCGATCAGCCAGCCGTTCGACGCGCCCGTTGCGCGGCGCACGAACTGCACGGGCTCGCGGTCCCAACAAGCACAGCATTGCCGGGATGAAAGTTAGCGACGTGATGGTGGCGACCACGACGCCAACCACCGACCACGCGCCGAATTCGCGAATGGCCAGGATACTGCTCGTGCACAACGACAAAAAGCCAAGGGCGGTGGTCAAGCCATTGACCGTCATCGCGAGCCCCATTTCCTCGATCAACCTGACCACCGCCGCGATGTTGGTCGCGTGATTGACGCTCGCCTCGTGTAACAGTGCTTCGTAATATTCCGACATCACGTGCATCGCGGCCGAGAAGCCCAGCGTGATGAGGAGTGGTGGAATAATATTCGAGACCAGATTGAGCGGTGTGCCTACCCACCCCATCGCACCCAAGGTCCAAATTAACGACATCGCAATCGCGCTAATCGGCAGCAGCACACCGCGCACGGTGCGGAAAGCCAGCGCGCACAAGAGCGCGGTGACCAAGGTGACGGCGGGCAGAATGAACCGGAGCTCGGACACGATGGTCCGGCTCAACTGTGCCTTGATATGTGGATTGCCGGTCACCTGCACTGGCGCGCCGGCTTCCTGGCTCGCGATCGCGGCGAGCTTATCGCTGACATTCCGTTTGACGAAATCGCGATCGTCAATGTGCTCGAAGAACACCACGATGGCGGTGGCGCGGCCATCGGCAGATACCAAGGCATTGCCATACAGCGGATGCTGGGCGACCCGCGTGCGCAGTGCCGCTAGTGCTGCCGGATCGTGCGGGATATCCGCGTAGAAGGGATTGATCTCAATATCATCGCCGTGCCCGGTTACGTCGAGCGCATTGGCGAGCGATAGCACGCGCAGCACGTCAGGTTCGGTTTCCAGGCGGCTGGTCACACGCTGGAGTCGGTCAAGCCAGGCGGGCTGATAAATATCCTCGGCCTCGAAGACCAGCAGGATGAACTCGTCGCTGCCGAAGATTTTGCGCGCGCGCTCATAGAAGCTGCGTTCGTCATCGCCCTCTGGCAGCAGGCGATCAAGCGCCGGATCGATGCGGAGTCGGAATTCGCCAGTACGTAGATCGACGATGCCCTGCAGCGCAGTGAGTGTAATGGCGAGCAGGATGCCTAATAGGATAAGCGGGTGGCCCGTCACCAGGCGTGCGAACCACTTCATGTTAGGTAATTACTTCCGCAAAGGCCGAGGCTGGAGATTCTAGCGGATGGTGCGTGGGATTGGTAAGCGGTCTACGGGCCGTCAATAGGGGAGATGACCGCCGGTAAACAGTGCGCGGCACTGAATCGTCTCTCAGTATCTACGGATCGACTTTGGCGTAACCGTTTGATCGCGTTTGGGCACTCATCTTGGGCAGCCAGGTGTGGAATTTTCGTCGCGAACCGAAGCCTCTGTTGGAACGGGTGGAGGAAGCCGAACTGCTAGGTCGGATGTACGGTCTGCCCTTTATCTCGGAGGTGCTGGCGCAGCTGTGGAAGGGCCATGCCTGGCTGCGGGCAGGGCGTCTCGCCGAGGGGATCCCTCAGCTACGAAGCGCACTGGAATCGTGGAGGGCGCACGGCATCGGCATCAACATGCCGTACTTTCGCGCGGCCCTGGCCGAAGGTCTGGCATTGAGCGGTGATGTAGAGGGCGGATTACAGTCGATCGACGAGAGCCTCAAAACGATTGCGCGAATAGGCTGGGACGAGCGCTATTACCTGGCCGAAATTTTGCGCCTTAAAGGCTCGATGCTGTCGCTGCAAGGCCATTTAGACGGCGCGGAGCGGGGCTATCAGTCCTCACTCGCCTGGCCACGCGAACACCAAGCTAAATCCTGGGAACTTCGTACCGCGACCAGTCTCGACCGTTTGTGGGAAAGCCAAGGGAGGGACAGTGAAGCGCGCTAATTGCTCGCGCCGATCTACAGCTGGTTCACTGAAGGCTTCGACACCAAGGACCTCAAAGATGCGAAGTCACTACTAATAGCGTTAGGCTCGGGGCACACGATTTCAGGCGAGCGTCAGTGGTAAAGGTGTGTGCGGATCCACTACCAAGTCACGCGCTGAAGATTCTTGACTGTATCGAAGTGAGTGTCGCGACTGAGCACTGGCAATCGGTGTTCCACGCCCAGCGCTGCGATCCACAAATCATTCGC
>JANOVQ010000341.1:0-2321 GCA_031417495.1 Pseudomonadota bacterium
AGAGCTGAGTCTCCGTTGCGCCGACAAATTGCTCATCGTCTGGCGCGATATGCTCCATGAATTTCGGCTCGTTAAAAGCCGCGACCATCTCGGCAATGCTATCGAACCACAGCTCCGCGATCCCGTCGTAGGCGGCCTTGCCCCATTGACTGGTGAGCTTGCTGGTATCGCCTGCGCCCGTGTATTCGCTAACGAGATGAGATTGCACATAGCGCCGCACATGGCGGGTAAATTCCGGCACGCTCGTCACAATCCTCGCGTGAGTGGTGTTCCAGTACCGATCGAATTCATCGAACGACATGCCGTCACGCCGTTTAATGACGACTGAAAGCTTGACGTTGGGGGAACCATTTAGCGGAATTTTTTCGATTTCGTGGGTGACCAGGATTGAAGTCGCTTCGCGATCGATAAACTTTGCGTCGTCCGGTCCTACGATCTCAATAAATCGAGACTCGTTGAATGCTGCAGTCATGGTCTCGATGCTGTCGAACCAAACCTCGGCGATGCCATCGAAATCCGCACGCTTCCAGGCCATGCCCTCGCCCTGGTAGGTCGGGTCTACGATATGCGACTGGCTGTACCGGCGAACATGTCGCGTAAATTCCGGGATTCCCACCACGAGATCGCCGTGCGTTCCGTCCCAGTAGCGATCGAATTCCTCAAACGACATGCCTTTTTTGCGCTTCAGCAGAACTGCGAGTTTGATCATGGGTTGCTCCCGTTATGCGCGTAACGCGCAGCTCGTCAATTGAAGAATCAGTAACCACGCTTGAGTGACAGACAAAAATAGATGCGAGCTTCCTCCAGCGACAGTCATCACTGTCGCAGTGCCGAAACTTGTTGCCGGGCTGGCAAGGGTCATCGCAGCACCAACAAGCGCCTCACAATTACCCGCACGGTGTAGGGTAAAGGTTCGTCGCGCGTCTTCCGGATAGGTCTCGCTGCGCAACCAACTATTGCTTGCGCCCTCCTGTAGCATCTGCTACAACTTGATTGTAGCAAGCACTACAAGACTTTCGCAACATCGAGCGTGCCAGCAACACGGCGGATTCATATTCGTCCTTAATTCACTGACGAGAGGAGCTGAAAAGCCATGAAATTTGGATTGTTTTACGTCCTTGAAGCGCCCGACGGCGACTACCGCAAAGCATGGACCCGGATGATGGGTCAGATTCAGTACGGCGAAGAACTGGGCTACGACAGTGTCTGGCTCGCCGAGCATCACGGCTCGCTGTACGGCACCCTGCCACGGCTTTCCATCGCGGCTGCCGCCATCGCCGAGCGTACGACGAAGATGCGGATCGGCACTGCGGTCACCATCCTGCCCTTCTCTAATCCGGTGCGTATCGCGGAAGACTTTGCGATGGTGGACGTGATCAGCAACGGGCGACTCGATTTCGGCGTCGGCCGCGCCTATCAGCCGCTCGAGTTCAAAAACATGGGTCTCGCCGATCGCCAGGATCACAGCCGTGAGCTGTTCCAGGAGTCGCTCGATATCGTGCTCGGATTATGGAACAACGAGAAATTCTCGTATCAGGGCAAGCACTGGCAGCTCGACAACGTGGAATGTCATCCGCGGCCGATTCAGAAGCCTATCCCGATTCATGTCGCGGCGATCAGCCCTGAGACCTTCGGCATGGTAGCTGCCAAGGATCTCAACATCATCCAGGCCGCGACCTTGATGCCGTTGACCGAGCTCAAAGCTTTCTGTCTGGATGCCAAGCGCAAGCTCATGTTGAAAGGCCATCGGCCGGAAGATCTCGACTTTCCGCTGCTGTGGATCACGCATCTAGCGGAGACCTTCGATGAAGGCGAGCAACGCTCGGCGTCAGCGCTGAAGTGGTACTTCGATACGCTGCTCGCGCTGGTGCCGCAGGGTGCTAAGGCCCCTAAATCCTACGAAGCGTTCGCGGCCGCGGCTGACGCCTACCACGAAGCCGGGGGGTTCCCCGTCGAAACGCTGAACGAAGTCGGAAACCTCATCCTTGGCACGCCTGAATTCGCCGCGCAACGGATGGAAGAAGTGCGCAACGAGATGGGGCAACAGGAAGTTATTCTGTGGATGCAGGTGGGTGGACTCGACGACAAACACGTGCGCGACTCGATGCGCCTGTTTGCGCAGGAAGTGATGCCACGTTTCAAAGGGAAACCCCCTGTCGTGCCAATTGCACTGCAGACCGCCAAAGTCGCCGTCGGTAGTCGGTGAATACTCCACCGGCTAAAGCCGGTGGCTTCGGATTACGGCTAGAAGCCGGATTGATCGACCTTGCGGCCGATTCTTACACCACATTAAAGTCATCGTCAGGTTCCGGCGCCTTCTG
>JANOVQ010000342.1:0-19220 GCA_031417495.1 Pseudomonadota bacterium
GATCCCAGCGATTCCAGCCGCGATGACGCTCGGCCCAAGCGGGTCCCCAGTGTCTGCCCCAGTGCGGTGGTGCATCAGGACGCCAATCGCGAAAATAGGGCGGCGGCCGCCGGTAGTACCTAACGGGGATGCGCAACACAAAGAGTGGCACGAACTCAGCCTCCACCAGATCCCATGGTCCGTTATACCAATCACTCGCGTACCAGCGATCCGCGGCATATACCCAGTACAGACCATCGTAGAAAAAGAGATTTGAATCGACCTGCGGCGCGTAGTACACCGGATAACCGGGCACCACGACCAACTCAGGATAGCTTCGGAGATTGATCCCAATACTCACGCCAGGTAAGCCGATGCCGATACTCACCTGGGCAATGGCGGGTGCTGATGCACTGAGAAAAATCCACAGGGCAACGGATTTTGGATGCATTTCCTGAACTCCGATTAAGAGTGCGTCAGCGCCCGGTGCGCGAAGGAATATCGCCCGCCGCGTGCGCACTGCGCTACGCGGCGTTGGCGTGCGAAGGCTTAGTGCGTGGTGGTGGTGGTCCGGGTCTCGACTGCTTTGGTGCCACTGTAAGTACCATCGCTGGTGCGTGCCTGTTCGACGGTGCTGGTGGAGCCGTCCGGACTTTCCACGCTAGTGGACGAGCTGGAACTTGACTCCCCGGTGACCGGGTTTGCGCTCTTGTAAGTACTGCTCTTTTTGATCACATTGCCGTATTGATCCACCTGCTGCTCGGTGCGAGTTGAGGTGTACTCAGGATGCGAGGACTCTACCGAGGTTGTCGTTGAACGCGTGGTGGTGGCGGACGACGTGGTCTCTGCGCCAGCGAGTGGGCTAAGCAGCGCGAGCGCAATGGCGCCGGCGAACAGTGATTTCTTCATGATGATCTCCAATTGGGTTTGAGGCTGCGTTGCCGATACTTAAGTCCGCGCATTCTCTCAGGTGAACAACAAGATTTTTTGCCGAAGAGTAATGAGTCGTGATGCCTACAATGGCACCGAATATTCGCCGGGTCGGTGCGCCGGCACGCATAGCGCTAGATCGCTGTAGCCAAGTGGCTGCTGCTAAGACCGCAAACTGCGCTTCAGGTCAAACCCGAATGGCACTTAACTTAAGGCACGCCGCCATCCCGGGCGGAGTGACGCAGTCACGTAGACCCGGGATCCAGGGACCTGCGATAAAGGGCATGGATCCCGGATATTTGCTGGCGCAAATTCCGGGATGACGAAAAGGCCGAACTCGGCCCCTTGGCCTAAAAACTGAAATAAATCCCCACCTCGATCACGTGAAATTTCTCGTCATCGCCGAAGGCCTCGATCGCGGCGGCGCCGGGAAACATTACCCCGTAGGCGCCACTGACGGCGACCTGGTCATTCACGGCCCAGTCGGCGTAGAGGTTCAACTCATCACCGAAGTGACGCTCTGCGACCGGCGTGCCAAGGTAATTGGATTCGGCGAGTGCGAAGGTGCCACCGATGAGGCCAACCGTCAGTGGCGCGCAGGGTGTCGCGGCCAGGTGGACCAGATGATTGCGTTGATTGCTGTTGAACAACAGCCAGCCACCGATGACTTCGCCTTGGAACCAGGTGCCCCAGCCGCGCTGATCGAAACCATAAAACAAGGGGTCGAAATCGCGGCGCAGGGTATCGTTTGGATCCGAGTCGCCTGAGAAATACGCATAGCGATAGCTCAGGCGCGGCGCCCACGGCAAGGTCTCAAAATGGTAGATGGTTTCTGCATACCACGCGCTGGCGTCGAACCTCGCTTCGCGACCCGCGCCGCGTTGCTGGGTGGCTTCTCCCCACCAACCTACCTGCGGTAGCCACGGCAGGCGAAAATCGTTGATGCGCGCACTTAATACGTCCATCCCCTGCCGCGGACTGAAGAGCGCGGGTGGGTCCGCATCCAGAATATGGAAGTAGAGCAGGCCAAGATGGCCAGTGGTTTCAAATTGATATTCGAGATTGATCCCCGCCAGCGCGGGTTCATCGTTGTCGGGATCTGCTTCGAGAAAAAACAAATCGGTATGGAGGGCGCGAAAATCGATTCGCGCGAGCAAAGTCCGCTGGAAGGCTTGGCGTGGCACCAGCCACACGCCGCTGTTATCGCCCAAATCCAGGTTGCCGTCGTCGATCAGGAAACCATCGCCGATATTGAGCGCCTGCCGACCGAGTGAGAGATCGAACACGGGTCGCTCCAGGTCTGCACTCGCGTCACCCGAACGCCAGCCAATGTAGGCAGTCTCGAGATCGAACTCCCCATCGCCACCCGCGGTATATCCACCGGGATCACCATCGCCGACGGTGACCGCGCCCACCACCGAGACTTCGCCGTACCACGCGCCGGCCGTCACCCCGAGCACGGGCATCACATCCGCTTCACCCCAGGTTGGGTCTCCCTCCGAGGTGCCGGTCTGGGGATTGCGGCGGCCCGTGCCCAGGTTCGCACCCGGGGTGGTGACGCCGGCCAAACCTGCGTTGAGTGTAGCCGTGAAGCTCAAACCCTCGTACGGTGCATAGTGCCATTCGGCGTTGAGCACCGCGGGCCATAGCAAAGCTATCAGGAGCAGCCGGCTGCGGTAAATCATGTGGATCCCGCGTGGGAAGTTGGCTTGCTCAACACCAAATTTAATCGGCGGCCCGCGCAAGATTGAGCGTGGTCACTCGCCGCAGATCGCGGCGGTATTTTTGATCATCAAACGGTCGCGCACGATGCATGGTTGCGAGGTTGTCCCAGATCACCAGATCTCCTGTCTGCCAGCGATGGCGGTAAACGTATTTTGGTTGCGTGGCGTGTTCGATCAGATCCCGTAACAACAGCCGCCCTTCCGGCACCGGCCAATCGATGATGTGCGAGGCATGTGAGGCGAGGTATAGCGCGCGGCGACCAGTCGTGGGATTAATGCGCACCAATGGCTGAATCGCGCCCTGCAGTTTAGCGGCCTCTGCGGGCGAGAACTCAAAGCCGAGCACCTGCCGCGAATACGCAATCGAGTGATGCGCGCACAGGTTATCGACGGTCGCTTGCAGGGCAGGCGCCAAATCGTCGTAGGCCGCACGCAAGTCGGCGAATTCGGTGTCAGCATCGACCGGCGGCAGTGCACGCGCAGAGAGCAGCGAATAACGCCCGGGCGGTTCCACGAACGACGCATCGGTGTGCCACAGTCGGTTGGCGATTCCATACTGGCGCCGGCGATCTCCGGCCGGCAGCAACTCCCCGTGTTCATCGAGGTTTGAAATATCGGCCAAGGCCTCGTTACCGAAACGATTACCCGCCAGCGCAGCCGCGCCGGTCTTGGCATGCAGCGCGCCATCGAAGCGCTCGGCGAATGCGAGCTGGCTCGCGTCGTCGAATGCCTGGTGGCGGAAAACCAGCACGCCATAGCGATGCATGCCCTGACGGATTTCTTCCAATAGCTCGCGGGCCGTGGTGCTGCGCAGATCGAGCGAACTCGCTTCCGCCGCGAATAGCGGATGCAGGGGGCGGAAGTTAACGGCCATCACTAACTCGCTTGGGTTTGCATAGACCCGCCAAGCATAGGCGATCCCAGTCCCTCTGCGCGATAAGCTTGGTGTTCCCGCGGCTGGTGATGAGGCCCTCTTGCGGTTACGCTTTCCAAAGCGAATTAGCCCTTCAAAAAGAGATGAACGTATGAGTGGATACACCGATTACTGGTACCAAAGCGACAACGGTCTCCGCCTCTATGCGCGTGATTACGCCCATCCGGCACCGCGCGCCACCGTGCTGTGCATGCATGGCTTGTCGCGCAACTCGGCGGACTTCGCTGAATTAAGTGAAGCTTTGCAGCAGGATTTCCGCGTGGTTGCGGTCGATCAGCGAGGCCGTGGCCACTCAGCCTACGACCCAGATCCCGCCAATTACTCACCACTGGTGTATGTCCGCGACATGTTTACCTTACTGGATTCTCTGGCAATCCCACGCGTGATTGTGATCGGGACGTCGATGGGGGGAATCATGAGCCTCATCATGGCAGCGCAGCAGCCCGCGCGCTTCGCGGCAGTGGTGCTGAACGATATTGGGCCGGTGATCGATCCGGTGGGCCTTGATCGCATCCGGCGCTATGTCGGCAAAGTGCCACCGGTCGCCTCGTGGGCGGCAGCGATCGCGCAGGTGCGTGACTTGAATGCGCCGGTTTTCCCGGACTGGCAGGCCGCCGACTGGGAACGTTTTACCCGCAAGCTTTATCGCGAGGACGCGCAAGGAGTGCCGCAGCTTGCCTACGATCCCGCGATCGCGATCTCCATCCAAGCGAGTGCAGCGACGCCGCCGATCGACCTGTGGCCGGCATTTGCCGCACTGGCAAAAATCCCCACGCTCGTCATTCGTGGCGCGACGTCAGATATTCTGGCAGCCGCTTGTGTGGCGGAGATGAAGCGGCGCAAACCTGATCTCGTGACCATCGAGGTGCCTAATCGAGGGCATGCGCCAATGCTGGATGAAGCCGTCGCGCGCGCGGCGGTATTACAGTTCCTGGCTGGCTTAGCGCGCTAATAGGCCAATTACCAGCGCAGTAACCGCGGCCCAAGGCAGGCGCCAAGCGCCGTGGGCAGCGCGATGCCGAGCACATACCACAAACCAATAAAAGGCGCCGCGAGTTCCGGGCAATGCAGCGAGTACACCAGCGCACCGACTGCGCCAGCGAGTAATCCGGCCGCCGCGCCGGTGCGCCGTAGTTGGGTTGGTGCGAGACCGCGCAAGGCCCACAAGGTGGCGATGAAAGTTGGCAGGGATAACTCAGCGATCAAGAAGGGGCACACCCGCCAGCTGTCGCCGTATAACAAGGTGCCTCGTGCGTCCGCTGGGGCATCGATGAGCGTGAACGCCGCCAGTGCCCAAATCAATATCACGGGCGCCGCAATTAACCATGGGGTGTGACCGAGGCGCGCGCCCGGTCGGGCCAGACGCGTGGTCGCGAGTAAGCCGCCGGCGAGCAGAAAGCTGGGCAGGCCGAGTTTGATCCAGAACATTGGCAGCGCCACCGTCGTGCTAAGCGTGGGCCGCAGGCCGAGCGACCACCACATCAAAATGAAGGCAATCGACATACTCAGCGCGAGTGCGTAGGACCAGCGCTGACGCACGGCGCCCACCGGCACTGGCTCAAGCCGGGTCGCCAGCATTCGCACTAGCTCATCCGTGTGCATCACTCACCACCTGCAGGTTGCGGGCGAGCAGTTTCAGCCCGCGATGAATTCCAATCTTGACCGCCGATACCGACATTCCCGTCCGCACCGAGGCCTCCTGTACCGATAGTCCCTGCAGCTTCACCTGCTCAATCGGCAGGCGGAAATGCGCGGGCAATGTCGCGAGCAGCTTGGCGACATCGCGCTTGGCGGTCGCCGCTTCGGTCGCACGCTCGGCGAGCACATCGAGTGCGTCGTCTTCGGGCAACGGTTCCTCGGGCCGCGCCGCGCGACGACGGAAGGCGTCGATCAATTTGTACTTGGCGATCGCGTGCACCCATGGCGTGAATGGCTGGTCCGGCGCGAAGGTGTGGCGCTGGTTATGCACGGCGATCAATGTTTCCTGCACGAGGTCCTCCACGGAATCCGGATCGCGGCTCAAGCGGCGCCTGAAAAAAGCCCGCAGATGGGTGGCAAGTGCGGCCAGCAGGCGCTCATAAGCGGCGGCGTCGCCGCGCTGCGCTTCACTCATCAACGTTTTCAGCCGTGCTTCAGTGCCTTCCAAATCAATGCCGCTCCATTAGTTCGTGGCAATTTCGGGGTTGGTTACAGGGAAGTGGCGCACTATCCCCTGTTTCCCGCTCTGGCGTTACTCGGGACCAGGAGCAAACGCCGCGCCCGTTCCGGCTAAGCGCCGGCGATGATCGGCAAGTCCTTCATGGCTTCCGTGATCGCGGCCTGCGGATGGTCATAGCGCTGCAACTCGCCGCGCGCGAACGCCGCGTAGGACGCCATGTCGAAATTCCCGTGGCCTGAGAGATTGAACAGAATCACTTTACGCTCGCCACTGAGCGTGCACTGGCGCGCTTCTTCGATCGCTGCGTGCACCGCGTGATTTGATTCCGGCGCGGGCAAAATGCCTTCCGCGCGCGCGAACAGCACCCCACTCTCGAAAATCTCTACTTGATCGTAGGCCTGCGCTTCGATGTGACCGCCCGCGAGCAGTGCCGAGACCTGCGGCGCCATGCCGTGATAGCGCAGACCACCGGCGTGGATGCCGGGTGGCACGAAACCATGACCCAGGGTGTACATCTTGCAAATGGGCGCGATGCCCGCAGCATCCGCTGAATCCCAGGTGTAGGTGCCACGGGTGAGCGTAGGGCAGGCACTGGGTTCCACGGCGATAATGCGCGTGCGTTGCCCGTGCCGAAAATTCTCGCGCAAGAAAGGGAAGGCAATCCCCGCGAAGTTCGAGCCGCCACCAGCGCAGCCGATGACGATGTCCGGGTATTCATTCGCCAGTTCCATCTGCTGCAGACACTCCTCCCCGATCACCGTTTGGTGCAGCAGGACATGCGGCAGGAACGAACCTAGTGAATATTTCTTGGCGCCACCGGAGGTCGCCGCCGCTTCGATCCCTTCCGAGATCGCCATGCCGAGTGATCCGGGATGCTCGGGATCGACGGCGAGGAATTTGCGCCCGGCCGCGGTGCGCTCGGAGGGACTGGCATAGACCTGCGCGCCAAAGCCTTCCATCACGAAGCGCCGAAAGGGCTTTTGGTTGTACGAGATCCGCACCATGTAGACCTCGCAGCCGAGACCAAAGAAATTACAGCCCATCGACAACGCGGAGCCCCACTGGCCAGCACCGGTTTCGGTGGTGAAGGCTTTGCCGCCGTCTTCCTTCAGATAAAACGCCTGCGCGACTGCAGTGTTCGCCTTGTGCGAGCCGACCGGCGAGACGCCTTCGTATTTGTAATAAATATGTGCGGGGGTGCCGAGGGCTTTCTCGAGACGATGCGCACGCAGCAGCGGAGTAGGTCGCCACAGCTTGTAGAGCTCGCGCACCGGATCCGGGATCTCGATCTCGGCCGCAGTCGCGACATCCTGCGCGATCAAGCCGCGTGGACTGATCACCGACATGAATTCGAAATCCACCGGCTGATGAGTCACCGGGTGCAGCGGTGGCGGCAGCGGAGTCGGCAGGTCGGCGTTGATGTTGTACCAGGTGCGTGGTAGTGCGGATTCGGGCAAATCGAAGCGAGTTTGCGACATGATTACAGGCCATCCCATTCAAGAAAGTTGCTCAAGATTTGCAAACCCGCGGCCGCACTTTTTTCTGGATGAAATTGCGTCGCGAACACGGATCCGGTGGCGAGTGCAGAGACGAAGTTGTCGATGTACTCGGTGCGCGCCATCACTAGCGATAGATCGTTCGGTACCACGTAATAGCTGTGTACGAAATAGAAACGGGTGCCGCTGGGCACGCCGTGGATCACGGGATGCTCTTGCTCCCACTTAACTTCATTCCAGCCCATGTGCGGAATCTTGCGCGGGCTGCCATCCGGTCCGGGTCCCGCGGCACGGAAGCGCTGGACTCGTCCCGCATACGCACCCAGGCACGGCGTCCCGCCATCTTCGTCGCTGCTGTCCATCAGCGATTGCAGCCCGAGGCAGATCCCGAAGAAGGGTTTGCTGCGCAGGCATGTCAGAACGGTTTCAATCAGGCCACATTCGCGCAGACGGCGCATGCAGTCACCAATCGCGCCCTGGCCCGGGAAGACCACGCGGTCGGCGTCTAGAAGATCCTGCGCTTGATCGGTAACCACCACTTCATGCCGACCCTTGGCCGCAGCCTCCACCGCTTTCGCGACCGAGCGCAGATTGCTGCCGCCGTAATCGACCACGGCTACCCGTTGCATCGCGCTGAGTTCCTACAATGAGCCCTTGGTCGATGGCATCGCGCCGGCCTGGCGCGCATCCACTTCGCAGGCCATGCGCAGCGCCCGCCCAAAGGCTTTGAAGATGGTCTCGATGATGTGATGCGCGTTGCGTCCGCGCAGGGTGTCGATGTGCAAGGAGATTCGCGCGTGGTTGATGAGTCCCTGAAAGAACTCGAAGAACAGATCGACATCGAAATTGCCAATTCGCGCGCGCGGAAACTGCACGTGATACTCCAGTCCCGGGCGTCCGGACAAATCGACTACCACCCGTGAGAGTGCCTCATCGAGCGGCACATAGGCATGGCCATAGCGGCGCAGCCCGAGCTTGTCGCCCCAGGCCTGTGCCAGTGCCTGGCCAAGCGTGATGCCGATGTCCTCCACCGTGTGGTGTGCGTCGATTTCGAGATCGCCGCTGGCCTCAATCGAGATATCGAGCAAGCCATGGCGACACACCTGGTCCAGCATGTGATCGAGAAATGGCAGGCCGGTGTGGAACTGGCTGAGCCCAGTGCCGTCCAGATTGACGGCCACGGTAATTTGGGTTTCCTTGGTGTTGCGCTCAATGCGCGCGCGGCGTTCGGTCATGGCAGAGGGGCGCTTTCAGCCGGAATTTCAGGGCGCCCAAGATATCACGCGAAGGACCCTGGTCACTAAAGATCGCTGCGCTCGGGACCGCGCCGGGAGTGGCCCAAGCGTGGCTTTGCGCCGTACTTGCGAGTGCGCCCGCCGGCAGTAAGATGGAGGTCGTCCCTGCCAGCCATTTCGAAGCATGACTGAGTCCATCTCTCTCGATCTCGTCCAGGCGTATTTATTAGCGTTGCAGGAGCGGCTGTGTGTAGACCTTGCGCGGCTGGATGGCCGGGCAGCGTTCAGCGAAGACGCCTGGACGCGCCCTGCGGGTGGTGGTGGCGGGCGCACCCGCGTGTTGAGCGAGGGCGGTGTGTTCGAGCAGGCCGGCGTGAATTTCTCAGATATTTCCGGTGACGCCCTGCCCCCGGCCGCGACCGCCAAGCGCCCGGAACTTGCCGGCCGTGCCTTCCGGGCGATGGGGGTGTCGCTGGTGGTGCATCCGCATAATCCCTATGTGCCCACTGCGCATGCGAATGTGCGCTTTTTCGTCGCAACCAAGCCCGCTGCGGAGCCGGTATTCTGGTTTGGTGGCGGCTTCGATCTCACGCCTTACTACGGTTTCGACGAGGACGCGCGGCATTGGCATCGCACCGCGCAGGCGAGCTGCGCGCCGTTCGGGCGCGAGGTCTATCCGCAATACAAGCAATGGTGCGATGAATATTTTTATCTCAAACATCGTGATGAACAGCGCGGCATTGGCGGTCTGTTCTTCGATGACTTGAACGAATGGGGATTTGCGCGCAGCTTCGCGTTTCTGCAAAGCGTGGGCGATCACTTCCTGCCGGCCTATGTCCCGATCGCTGAACGCCGCAAGGATTCGCCGTATGGCGAACGCGAACGGGATTTTCAGCTCTATCGGCGTGGGCGCTACGTGGAATTCAACCTGGTGTACGACCGCGGCACCCTGTTCGGTTTGCAGACCGGTGGGCGCACCGAATCCATTTTGATGTCGCTGCCGCCGAATGTACGCTTCCGGTATCACTGGCAGCCCGCACCAGATACCCCGGAGGCCGAGCTCTACACGCGATTTTTGAAACCGCGTAACTGGATTGACTAAATAGCCAGCACTGCAAGGGAAAAAAAACGCGAGAGGTGACGAATATTTTTAGGGTCGTCATCCCGGGCGAAGCGGCGTTAGCCGCGCAGACCCGGGATCCAAGGGCGCCAGAAGGACAAGCTGGATCCCGCCCCGGATATTCGCGTCGCGAATTCCGGGATGACGGAGATAGAAGCTGTCGGGATCCCCAACGCCGTGTCGAATCGTGCGTTTGCCTCACATACGGTGCGGGCTATTTAGCGTCTCAGCGATAGCGCGGCATCACTTCAGTCGCGAAAAGCCGCATCGAAGCGAGAATTTTTTCCTGCGCCAAGCCGGGCAAGATCGTGATAAAAGACAATTCCGTGATCCCGGAATCGATGATCTCGGCCATCGTTTCGTGCAACCTCGCGGGTGTCCCGATCAAGGTACGCCGGTCGTACAGCACCTCGAAATTCTTGAGCGCGAGCACCTTGCTGGCAAGGCCCTCGTAACCCACATAATCTTTCGACCAGCGATCACCCGCGACCGCATCCGCGAAATACTGCACATAGCGCAGCATCGGTTCCCGCACGCTCGCAATCGCGGTTGCTTCATCCCGGTCTACAAACAGATGGAAAGCGGCGTGCACATGGTGGTCGTTGATTTTGTGCCCAGCTTCGAGCAGCGCTTCGTGATAAATCTTCACCGTCTGCTTCACCCCGGCGAGTGAGACGGCATAGGGAATCACCATCAGATCGAAGCCTTTCAAGCCCGCATAGCGCGCGGATTCCGGACTGAGTACGGTGCCTACGATGATGCGCGGCCGACGCTGCACCGGCCGTGGGCGCAGCGCCACATTCTCAAACTGATTGTGTTTGCCCTGATAGGAGAAACGCTCGTTGGCCCAGGTGCCGAGCAGGATCTCGACGCTTTCATTGAAGCGTTCACGCGACTCCGCCATATCCACTTGCAAAGCTTCGTATTCGAAATCGAGGAATGCACGGACGACGCCAATCTCGACTCTGCCGCCGGACATCGCATCCACCATCGCCAACTGCTCGGCAGTGTTCAAGGCGCGATTGAGCGGCAGCGCGACGCCGGCCGTACCGAGTCGCATCCGCTTGGTGCGCTGGGCAAGCGCCGCCAGCAGCAGCGGCGGATTCGGCACATCGCCGCCATAAGGCGTGAAGTGATGCTCGGCCGCCCACACCGTATCGAAGCCCAAGGCCTCGCCAAGCTCCACTTGCTCGAAGATTTGCTCGAACAACGTGGTGGAGTCGCGATGGACTTCGGCATCAAAGGTCGGCAGGTAGAGCAAGCCAAATTTCATGTAAGTTCCCTTGGGACTAATTTTCTAAATTCACGCAGCGGGCAACTGCGCGCTGCGTGTCGCGCGTCAGGCGCGCACCGGCAGTGCGCAGGCGATCGCGTCACCCACCTGGTTGAAGGTTGACTCATCCAAATCGGTGCGGAAGGTGGCGTGCATGCGATTCACCAGGGCCGAGAAACCGATTGTGAGCGCGAGATCGACCAGCTCATCATTCGAGAATCTGGCCGCGAGTTCAGCATAAAGCGCATCATCCACGCGATTCTCGCGGGTCAGGATCTCCGAATAACGCAGCACCAGCCGGTCTGTCGCATCAAACGACGCACAATTCTCGGCATCATTCATCATGCCCATTTCCACCTTCGTCAAGCCGACACTCAGACCGAGCATCACATGTGTAGGAATTCAGTAATGACAGGAATTGAGCTGCGAGGCGCGCAGATACGCCAGTTCGCGATAGCGCGGTGTGATCCGTGGTTGACCGTACAACCCACGCATGATCTGCACGAACCCGGACAGAACCGTAGGGTTGTTGGCGAACATCTTCATGACATTGAAGATCGGGAAGCCCATCGCTTCGATCTCGGCATAGGCCTCACGCACGGCGGGTGGCGCGTTGGCGGGTTCCACTAAAGGGATGCGGGCCATCATAGTCTCCTGGGGTTGCTTCGAGGTTGTCTTTCAATACTCCACTGCAGCCTATAATGCTGAGCTTAATGACACAAGGTAAGCCCCCAGGTTTCGTCCGATGACTGCACCCACCAGCGTGATTCCCAGCATCGATCGCCTGCTCAAAGACGCGGCCGTCATCCCGCTGATCGGAACTTATGGGCACGTTCCCGTGGTCGCAGCGTTGCGTGAGGCGGCCGCCGCGATTCGCGCGCAAGCCCTGGTGGACATCTCCGCGGCGTCTGATGTTGGACCCCACGTGATCGTGCGGGCGACCGTGACCTTGGCGGCGGCCCATGCACCCAGCCTCGTCACGGTGTTCAATCTCACCGGCACTGTGCTGCACACCAATCTCGGCCGCGCGGCGCTACCAGCGAGTGCGGTCGCGGCGCTCGTGCAGGTCGCCGAGGCCCCAACCAACCTTGAGTATTCACTCACCAGCGGCAAGCGTGGCGACCGCGATGTGCATCTGGAATCCTGGCTCACCCAACTGACGGGCGCCGCGGCCGTGACCGTGGTCAATAACAATGCCGCAGCGGTCTTGCTGGTTCTGAACACGTTTGCGCGGCGGCGCGCGGTGTTGGTCTCACGCGGCGAGCTGGTCGAGATCGGTGGCGCTTTTCGCGTGCCGGAAGTCATGCGCGCCGCTGGCGCCGTGCTGCGCGAAGTGGGCACCACCAACCGGGTGCACTTGCGGGACTATGCAGAGGCGATCGATTCGCGCACCGCGCTCATCATGAAGATTCACCCCAGCAATTATCGGATCGAAGGCTTCACCGCGAGTGTGCCGGAATCCGAACTCGCGGCGCTGGCGAAGGCCCGTGGGATCCCGTTCGTGGTCGATCTCGGCAGCGGCACGTTGCTCGATTTCGCGCAATTCGGTCTGCCGCATGAACCGACTGTGCAGGAGACTCTCGCGCAGGGTGCAGATCTCGTGACTTTCAGCGGCGACAAACTGCTCGGTGGGCCACAGGCCGGCATCATCGTCGGGCGCGCCGCCATGATCGCGCGGCTGAAGAAGAATCCGATGACGCGCGCGCTCAGAGTCGACAAGCTCACGATTGCGGCGCTTGAAGCGGTGCTCCGCCTGTATGCAGATCCGGCGCGCGCACGCGCGCAGATTCCCACTTTGCGTTTGCTCACCCGGCCATTGGCCGAGATTGAAGCGTTGGCCGCCACCCTACTGCCGACGCTTAGCGCGGCACTGCAAGGCCTCGCGAGCGTCCAAATCACTGCTTGCGCGAGCCAGATCGGCAGCGGTGCTTTGCCGGTGGATCTGCTGCCGAGTTGTGGCTTGGCGCTGCGCCCGCTCGCTGCGCGCAAGTTGAGCCTGGCGCATTTAGCCGCGCGCCTGCGCAGGTTGCCGAAACCCGTGCTTGGTCGACTCCATCAAGACGCGTTGCTCCTCGATTTACGTTGCCTGGAAAATCCTGCGGAATTTCTCGCGCAGATGGCGCTGTTAACCTGATGGACGCGACTTGATCGTCGCCACTGCCGGCCATGTCGATCATGGCAAAACCTTACTGATCCGCACCTTGACCGGCGTGGACACCGATCGCCTGCCCGAGGAACGCGCACGCGGCATGACCATCGATCTCGGTTTCGCCTACTTACCGCTCGCCGCCGAGACCGCAACTGACCCCGCACAAACCATTGGCTTCATTGATGTGCCTGGCCATGAGCGCTTCGTACGCAACATGCTGGCCGGTGTCGCTGGGATCGATTTCGCGCTGCTGGTGATCGCCGCCGATGACGGGCCGATGCCACAGACCCGCGAACATCTGGCGATCCTCAATTTATTGGGCATTTCGCGCGGTGCGGTGGCGCTGACCAAGATCGATCGCGTGGCGCCCGCCCGCGTCCTGGCAGTGCAGGCCGAGATCACGGCCCTGCTGATGGGCACGACCCTTGCCGGAATTCCCATTGTGCCGACGGCGGCGCCGAGCGGTGTCGGCATCGCAGAAATGCGCGCTCTGTTGCAGGCCGCCCAACTGGTGAGCGTGCAGCGCGGGACCCACGGCGAGTTCCGGCTCGCGATCGATCGCAGCTTCGTGCTCGAAGGCGCGGGTCGGGTGGTCACCGGCACGGTGTATTCCGGGGCCATGGCGGTGGGCGATCGTCTATTGCTGGCACCCGCTGGCATCGAAGTGCGGGTGCGCTCGATTCATGCCCAGAACCAGGCGGCCGGGCACGCTCGCGCTGGTCAGCGCTGCGGAATCAATCTGGCCGGCGCCGATCTGCGTCGTTACGAGATTCATCGCGGTGACTGGTTGGTCGCGCCGGCCCTCGCAAGCGCGGCGACGAGACTTGGTGTGCAACTCTCATTGGCCGCCGGTGAGGCGCAGGCCATGCGCGACCACACGCCGGTCCATGTGCACCTGGGCGCAGCGGATATCGGCGGCCGAGTCACCCTGTTACGCGACCGGGTGCTGGCGCCAGGCGAGACCTGTCACGCGATTCTCACGCTCGACTCGCCGGTGGTAGCCATCCATGGCGACCGCGTGGTGCTGCGTGATCAATCCGCGACACGCACCGTGGCCGGTGGACGTGTGCTCGAACCCGTGCCCTATCCACGCACTTTGTCGCGCGCGCGCCGCCTGCCGGTGCTCGCGGCACTCGACACCGCGCACGCCACCGAGGCCTTGCGTGCCTTGCTCGTGCTGCTGCCAGAAGGGGTCGATCTCACCTGGTTCACGCGCAGCTGGAATTTAACCGCAGCAGAGGCTGCCCCGAGTGTTGCCGCGTTAGACGTCGTCACACTCACGCTGCCGAAGGGTGACACCGTACTGTTCAACGCCACGCGCTGGGCTGAGATCCGCGCAGCGATCAGCGCGCTTATCGCGGAGCATCATGCGGCCGAGCCGGCGCAGACCGGCTTGCCGGAGGCTGAATTGGTCAAGCAGCTGGGGGGTGGCGGAACGCTGCCCGCGCGTCTCGTGCATGCCGCGACTGATGCGCTGGTGCGCGCCGGCGGCTTGCGCCGTCGCGCCGGTCAATTGTGTCTGCCCGATCATCAAGCGGTGCTGTCCGCGGGAGAGCAGGCCTTGCTCACGCGCGTCGAGAAAGAACTGCAGCGCCATGGCCTGCAAGCGCCCGCCCTGCACGACATGCTCGAACCGCTCAAGCTCAAAGTCGAAATTCTGCGCCCGTTCGTTGAACGCATGGCGCACCTGGGGCGTTTGCATCAGGTGAGTAAGTATCGCTTCTACTTACCCGCCGCGCTGTATCAGCTCGCACTGCAGGCCGAGGCCCTGGCGACGCGCGGCGCGGAAGGGCTGTTTAGCGTTGCCGAGTATCGCGACGCAAGCGGTATCGGCCGCAATGTCACGATCGAAGTGCTCGAGTATTTCGATCGCATTGGCCTCACCCAGCGCCATGGCCAAACCCGGCGCCTGCGGCGCCCAGTGCGCGAGGTGCTCGGCGCCGCGCCCTGATCGGGCATGCGCCTACCCAGGGTCGTCCATCCGAATACTTCAGGGGTTTCAGCGCCGGTCGCTACATTCCTAGCAAGGTCACCGTAGTCCGATGGCACCGAGGCGCGTTTTAAGATGATGCCCCAGCAATCCAGCGCAACGCGCGCCCGCGAAACGTCCGCGTTTCCCATCTCTACCGAGGGGCCAATTCACGCTGCGGCAGGGCGCCTCGATCTCGCGCGACAGATCGACCTCGTGCTAATGCAGGCTCGGCGCGCAGCCGCCGTTAATCTCATGCTCGGTGCCGGCGTCGCGGCACTGTTCAGCAGCGAGTTGTCCACGGTCCGCGTGGTGGGTTGGTACCTGTTGCTGACCTTGGCTTGCGCGTCGCGTTGGTATGCCGCATCCGCCTACTTACAACGCTCAGAGTCGGCACCCAACTGGTTGTGGGTGCATCATTTAGCGGTGATCTGCACGGGGCTTATATGGGGGCTTTCGACCTTTTGGCTGGGGCGTGACGCGCCGTATCTTTACAACGTATTCCTGACTTTTGTGCTGGCCGGCAATGCGTCTGGCGCAATCCCGTTGATGGCGCCGTTACCGACGCTGCATCGCCTCTATCTGCTGTGCGCCGGCACGCCGGTGCTAATCGATTTCCTCTCGCGCAGCGAAGATCTCTATCGACTGATGGCTTTCATGATCGGTTTGTTCTGCATGGTGCTGGATTTCACTGCGCGCAATTATCACCGCGCGCTGCTCGCGGCCTTGTCGTTAGATCGTGCCAACGCCGGTCTGGTCAAAGAACTGGGCAGCAAGAACGCCGATCTGCAGGCAGAAATAAGCGAACGGCGGCGCAGCGAAGCCAGATTTCATAGTGCCTTTTACGATGCGCCGATCGGCCTCGCGCTATGCAACAGTGACGGCTGGATTGTCGAAGTCAATCGCGCGTTATGCACGATGTCGGGATATCAGGAAGCCGAGCTACTGAAATTGCAGCTGACTGCCTTGTGTCAGCGCGACGACCACGCGGAACCTGCAAGCAAGACAGGCACGCAGCACGAGAGCGTCAGCGCGGGTTTCCCCACCGCGCAGCGCTTTCTCACGAAAAATGGTGACGCGCGCTGGGTTTCGATGTCGGCCTCAGATCTGGCCTATGAAGCGGACACCGAGTTGTACAGCATCGTGCAGATTCAGGACATTACGAAGAACCTGGAGATGTCGCACCGGCTGAGCTACCAGGCGCGCCATGATGACCTCACCGGTCTGCTGAATCGCCGTGAATTCGAACAACGTGTGACGAGCGCTCTCCACAGCGCAATCGGGCGTGATGTCGAGCACGCGATCTGCTACCTCGATCTCGATCTTTTTAAGTTGATAAACGACACCTGTGGCCACGCTGCAGGCGATCAATTGCTGCGCACGATCGCTGGAATCCTCCGCCAGCAGGTGCGCCAGACCGACTCGATCGCGCGGATTGGCGGCGACGAGTTCGTGCTGTTATTGGAGTGCTGCACGGTCAAGCAGGCGCAACGCACCGCAAACGCCATCCGCAGGGCGGTCGAGGACTTGAGCTTTCCGTGGGGCGATAAACGATTCAGAGTCGGTGTGAGCATCGGACTTGTTCCCGTCTCTGGTCAGGGCGATACGGTCAGCGACATCTTGAGTGCGGCCGATGCAGCCTGCTTCGCGGCCAAAGAGCAGGGCCGAAATCGGGTGCACACCTATCATCGGAGTGATGCCGAGCTTTCCCATCGTCAAGGCGAAATGGATTGGGTGACGCGCATCGCTCAGGCGCTCGATGAGTCACGCTTCGAGTTGATGTATCAGTCGATCGAGCCGAGCGCCGGGCGCATTACCCACGGACTCCATTTCGAATTTCTGATCCGTCTGCGTGATGTCGATGGGCAGCTGATTGGGCCCGGTGCCTTTCTGCCCGCCGCGGAGCGCTATCACATCATTACGCGGCTTGACCGCTGGGTGGTGGGCACCGCCTGCCATTGGCTCGGCAGTCTCGGTGAGCGCGCCAGCGAGCTCGAACTCTGCGCCATCAACCTCTCCGGGCAATCCCTGACCAACGAAGACTTTCTCCACTTCACGCTCGCGGAAGTCAGGCGTCTCGGTGCCCTCGCCGAGCGGATCTGCTTCGAAATTACCGAGACTGCCGCGATTGGCAACCTGGGCGCCGCGCAGCGCTATATCGCCGAACTGAAAACCTTGGGCTGCAAGTTTGCACTCGACGATTTCGGAAGCGGTTTGTCATCGTTCGGGTATCTGAAGGCCCTGCCCGTGGATTATCTGAAGATCGACGGACTGTTCGTGAAGGACTTGGCGAGCGACCCGGTGGATTACGCGATGGTGCGCGCGATCAATGAAATCGGCAAAGTGCTGGGCAAACAAACCATCGCGGAATTCGTCGAGAACGATGAAATCAGGGCCTGCCTGATCGAAATCGGCGTCGATTTCGTGCAAGGCTACGGGGTTGCCATGCCACGCCCCTTGGCCGAGATCTTCGCCGGCTAAACTGGCGCGCTTAAGAGGGCTATCCACGCCGCCTCTCTTCGATCTAGTCCACCGGCCGACGCAGTACCTGCGGCGATCGCGGAGCGATCTCCGCGAGGTCGCGCGATGACGTCATGATCCCGCGCGAGCGTTCTTCGGGTAGCATGGATCCCGGAAGCGCGACATCTCCCGGTGGGGTGCCCGGACTTCAAATCCGGTGGAACCTGTTTATGCAGGTTCGGTGGGTTCGACTCCTACCGCTTCCGCCATCTAAAACCAGCAAGTTCTGTGCTGCCTCGCGATTTGCCGCATGAACAAGAAAGACCTCACCGAAACTGACATCCGCACCAAGTTCATCACCCCCGCGCTGGTCGGCGTGGGAGATGGTAAGTGGGACGTGATGTCCCAGTTGCGCGAGGAAGTCTATTTCACGAAGGGCCGGGTGATTGTGCGGGGCAGGACCGTCCAGCGCGGCGAGGCCAAGAAGGCCGACTATGTCCTGTATTACAAGCCGGGCATCCCGCTTGCAGTGATTGAGGCGAAGGACAATAACTACGCGCTGGGCGCCGGCATGCAGCAGGCACTCGACTATGCCGAGATTCTGGATGTGCCTTTCGCCTATAGCTCGAACGGCGACGGCTTTCTTGAACATGACCGCACGGCCACCAGCGGCGCAGTCGAGCGGGAACTCGAGCTAGGCGCTTTCCCGTCACCCGCTGAACTGTGGGCGCGCTACAGCGCAGCCCGGGGCTATACGGCTAACCAGGCGGCAGTTGCCACCCAAGACTATTACGACGACGGCTCCAGGAAAACGCCGCGCTACTATCAGATCATCGCCATCAACCGCACGGTCGAGGCCATCGCACGCGGCGAGGATCGCATTCTGCTGGTGATGGCCACCGGCACCGGCAAAACCTACACCGCCTTCCAGATCATCTGGCGCTTGTGGAAGTCAGGGGCCAAGAAACGAATCCTGTTCCTGGTCGATCGCAACATTCTTGCCGATCAAACCAAGACCAACGATTTCAAACCGTTCGGCCAGGCGATGACCAAGATCACCAATCGCACGGTGGACAAGGCCTTCGAGATTTATCTCTGCCTTTATCAGGCGGTGACCGGCACTGAGGAAGAACAAAACATCTACAAACAGTTCTCGCCAGATTTCTTCGACCTCATCGTGATCGACGAGTGCCATCGCGGCAGCGCCGCCGATGACGCGGCGTGGCGCAAGGTGCTCGAATATTTCTCCACTGCCACGCAGATCGGTCTCACCGCGACGCCGAAGGAAACCAAGGAGGTTTCCAATATCGAATACTTCGGGGATCCGCTATACACCTATTCCCTGAAACAAGGGATTGCCGACGGCTTCCTGGCCCCTTACAAAGTGATCCGCATCGCGATCGACCGCGATCTCGAGGGCTGGCGCCCCGAACGCGGGAAAACCGATAAGCACGGTTATCGGATTGAAGACCGCGAATATAACGCCAACGATTACGATCGCGGCCTGGTGCTCGAACAGCGCACTGAGCTCGTCGCTGCCAGAATCACCGAGTTTCTGAGGGCCACCGACCGCTTCGCGAAGACCATCGTGTTCTGCGAAAACATCGATCACGCCGAGCGCATGCGCCAGGCCATGGTCAACGCCAATCCCGACCTCGCCGCCGCCAATCCCAAGTACGTCATGCGCATCACCGGCGACAACGACGAAGGCAAGGCGCAACTCGACAATTTCATTGACCCGGAATCCACTTACCCGGTCGTCGTCACCACGTCGCGGCTGATGTCAACCGGCG
>JANOVQ010000343.1:0-8226 GCA_031417495.1 Pseudomonadota bacterium
CGAACTGCACCTGCGCGAGCGCCTGGTTGTAATGTTCAGTTTGCGTCCAGTGCCATCCCTCTACCGCGAGCCCGAGCCCGCTCAGCAGCGTGATCGACCACAGGCCGAGCAACAGTCGCGGTCTTAGTGCCATGCTTGCAGCTCGCCTAATTTAGCCATTGTTAACAACGAAAGCAGTGCCAGTGCGAGGCCGAAACACCAACCGGTCAAATCGCGCTTGGGCAGTGTATCGGTGTAGCGGATAGGCAGATTCTGCAATTTATTCACGGCCGTAATCGCCTCTTGCAGTGCCGCCGGATCCTCGGCGGAGAAGGCGCGATAGGGTAGACCCATTTCAGAGAAGAACTTATGCACCAGTTGTTCCGGCGCAATCTGGCGCGCGGTATCCAGTTCCAGCGCGGTCAGCAAACCGGGGCTATTCCTGGCCCGCAGGTAGATCCAATAGAGCGTTACGCGATATTTCTTTAACAGGATCTTGATCTGCTCCTGGATCGGGAGAGTCAATGTTGCCGCGCCGTCGGATACCAACAGCACGATGCGCGAGCCGGTAAACGGCCTGCCCTCAAAGAACTCCAATGAGCGGATGAGGCCGGCACCGAGATCGGTTGAAGCGAGCCCACGTTCAATGCTGCCCGCGGCGATCACCGCTTGCACCACGGGCTGTTTCTCCGTCAGCGACAACACCGGAATCGGATTGCCGCTGAACACAAACAACGCGAACAGGTCTTGTTTGCGTTGCGCCGCGAATTGGGCCAACAGGCGGCGCGCAATCTGCCCCTTGGAGGTATAGGTGCCCCACACCGCGGCGCGCGAGCTACCCTCGTTGCCGGTCACGAAGGGGGTGTCCATGCTCCCGCTACCGTCCAATAGAATAACCGTCTGCGCGCCCTGGCCAATGCGCACCACGGATTCCTCCGCGCGGAACAAGCCGCTAATGCCAAGAATGATCGCGAGCGCACACGCGACGGCCAGCAAGCGCAGCGCCCAGTCGAGCAGGTCGGATACGCGATCAGTCGGCAACAACGCAAGCGACGAATACGCTATTGCGCTCTGGCCATGCGCCAGCAAGGGCAGCAACGCCAACGGCAGCAGGATTAGCCCCCAGGGATGCGCGAAACCCATGTTCACCCTAATCCGCGTTCGAAGTCGCTGCAACGCTGCGCGAAGACAGCGAGCTCGGCTCGCGAGTACTGCGGAGCTTGGCTCTCAGCGAGGCCACCGTAGAAAACTTGGCGCGAGCGCAGAAAAAACTCTGTGATGGGCTGTCGTAGCGGGGCGAATCGCCCGTGCGCCGCAAAGAATTCTGCAAGCGCGTCAGCAAACACTGTCCTGCCAGCTGTGGCATTGAAGGCCTGGTGGATGATCAGCAGCGCTTCCCGAGTGCTGTCATCGCCAGTTTGGCGCAGGTGGCGGAGCCGCCGGCAAGCCTGTGTGAACGGACGGGGCTGGGTTAGCAACGGGAACCCCCAATGCAGAGAGGCCACGCCAAGTAACGCACTCAGGAACAGACACCCAAAGAGGATTGGCCTGACATAAGGGAAGCGCAGTGACCACGGCGGGTGATCAGGCTGGAACTCGCCGCCGCTCGCCTTATGCACGACCGAAACTCCCACCCGCGTCGCCGGGATCAGCGCCTGCCCCGTCGTGTGTCCATCGCTATAACGCAAATAGTGATGAGGCACGGCGATGTCCTGGAGTTCCGGGTGGATGTTGACGATTTGGTAGGTCAGTCGAATCTCGTAGAGAGTGGCGGCGCCAACCTCCTGCTGAACGAGCTGTGGCGCTTCGATCACCAGCCACTGGCTCAGTTTGCCTTGCGCGGGCAGCGCCGCGACGACGAGGCGATAGGGTTTGCGCAGTTGCAACGTGAGAACACGCGCAAACTTGTCGCCGATTTGATACCCGAAGGTTCGTGGCTGCCGGATATCGAGACGCTCCACGATAACCTCGGCCGCGACAGCCCAGGTGCAGACGACGAGAGCAAGAAAAATGACGGACGCCAAAACGCCGCGCGGCAACCCCGTGCGAAATCGTCTAGCCGAAGAAGTAATGGGTCACCTCATCGGCATCAAATCCGTTCTTGAGCACCAACGGCGCCCGGCCGTAGCGTCCGAAAATTTGCTCCAGGTGCGCGCGGCGCGCGCCAAATTCCTCGTTCACGCGCTTGCGTAAACTTGGACGCAGCAGCAACAGGCGGCTGCGCCGGGTTTCGCGATCAGCAATCCGCGCCAGGCCAAAACGCGGCAATTGTTCGTACTCATGGCGATCCCACAGCAAGGTGGGGACCACATCGTGGTGAGCCAATGAGGCGAGCACCTGTTCGAGCAATGGAAACGGGAAATGAAAGTCCGACACCACAAACACCAACGCGCGGCGAGCGCCAACCAATTCGGCCGCCTTGAGCAGACCTTCTGAGTTTGCGGCGGCGGGCTGACAAGTGCGTAATTGGGCAGTGAGTTCGTTGCACGCGGCGCGATTTGTCGTCGGCGGTAACCACCAGGGCGCTGAGTGTTGATCAGTGCAGCCGATGAAACCAAAACGATCGCCGGTGCGATAGACCGAATAGCTCAAACTAGCCACCAACTCGCGTAAAATCTCCAGCTTCGAGTTGGCCCCAACAAAATTCATCGACGCGGACAAATCAGCCACCACGAACACAGGGATCGCTCCGGTCTGCCGATAAATCCGTACCTGAATCTGCTCGAAAGGATCGCGCAGGCTCGCATGGACGTCGAACCGGCGCGGATCCTGGGCGTCGATCAGCGGGGCGTGATTGCGAAACTGCAGGCCACCTCCCTTTTGTTGGCTGGAATGATGGCCGGGGTAATTGCCGCGCGCGCGCCACGCGATTTTGTAATGGATTTCCGCCGCGTGCATGTTAAGGCGAGGTGACCTTGTGCACGATCTGTTGCAGCAATTCCCCGACTAGCTCAGCGCGACGCAGCTCATACACCGGACTGAAGAAAATTCGATGGGCGAGCGTTTCATGCAATACCGCATGCAGATCTTCGGGCACGAGTGATTCCCGATCATTGAGCCAGGCCGCGACCTTCGCAGCGCGCATCAGCATGCCCATGCCGCGCGGACTCACGCCAGACAACACCAGTCTCGCCATGTCAACGCCCTCCAACGCAACACCGAACGTCTTCGGCGCGCGCGTTGCCGCGCAGAGATCAAGGGCATAGCGTTCAAGGGTCGGTGTGGTCTGGACTCGTTGCTGAATGGCCGCTGCGACGTCATTCAGTTCGGTGAACGGCAGAATTCCAGGCTTTAGACTGCCAATCAGTGCGTCGACGTCGTAGAAGCGCGGGTCGAACATCAGTTGGTGTTGGAGTTCACGCTCGGCTGGCATCGTGATGTTCAATTCCATCAGGAAGCGATCACGCGCTGCCGCCGGCAATTCGAAGGTTTCTTCGCGCTCCACCCGATTGCGATCTGCGAAAACTTGCAGGTGCGGAAAATAATATTCGCGATTGAATGCCGTCACACTGCGTTCCGCCATTACCCGTAACAATAACGAATGAACCTGCGGGCGGGCACGGTTTACTTCATTGAAAAAGAAGGTCGCCAGGTTTTCGGCATTCTTCAGCAGCGGGCCCGGATCAACTGCGGGCCGGCCATGCTCATTGATGTAGGTATGATAAATAAGATCGTTGGGCATCAAATCGATGGTGCCTTCAATGCGCGAAAAGTCCCCGCCTAAGACCCTGGCGATAGCCCGCAGCAAGGTGGTTTTGCCGACCCCCACATCGCCTTCGAGCAGGGCGTGGCCGCGGGCGAAAATCGCGATCACCAGCAGCCTGATCGAATGATCCTGGCCGATGATGGCTTTTTTTATCTCCGCGGAAAATTCGAGGGCACGGGCGCGCCAATCGCCCAGGTTAGAATCGACTGTGGTCAGCATTTATGGTCTCTAGAAATAACGAAGGTTTTTACTGTGCCCTGGCGCCGCGACCACCACTGGCGCACTGCTCAGCTGCGAGTGGTGGAATGTAATCGAAGCCAGGGCGTCATCAAAGCTGAAGGTAGTGTCTGCCGGAGGCTTTGGGAAGATAAGCGCCGGGTGCCCCGAGACTGAGCAGGCCCAAGATCGCAGGTGTTCGATAAGGTGTCGGCCCGGAGGTGCGTGTACTGGCGAGCGCACTGCATTGCGGCGTCACTACGACCGGCTGGGCGTGTCGGCCAATTGGCAGCGTTCGCTTGAGTTGGTGATTCCGCTGGCGGCGGATATGCTTCGCCTATGACTATCACAGCGCAATCGACGGACCCCGATTCCGAGCTGATCAAGCTCCTGCAGGACAGCGTTGCCGATTATTGCGCGCGTGCCTTACCGCCACGGCGCCTGCGCGCGCTGCGCGCGGCCGCCATGCCGTTCGACCGCACGGCATGGCAGGAGATGGCAGAACTCGGCTGGACCGGACTCGTGGTCCCGACCGAGCGCGGTGGACTGGGCTTAAGCGCTGCGGCTGTCGCGGCGGTGTGCCGCGAACTGGGGCGAGTGGTCGCCGCCGAGCCCCTCATCGAATCGGCAATCGCTGCGGGTGCGCTGCTTAGCGCACTTGATCCCGACGATCAGCGACTGACCGAACTCCTGCGTGGCGAGACTATTTTTACCTGCCCCCTCAGTGCGAGTGCGTGGCAGGGTGTGTCCCCACTCACCGCGAGAGCCGAGGGTAGAGGCTTCGTACTGAACGGCGTGATTGATAATCTGCCGCACGCGTCCGCTGCCGAGCTGCTCCTGTTACCGGCCACTTGCGCTGGTCGTCTCGCCATGTTTCGGGTCCCGCACGAGGCCAGCGGCGTGCAGATTCAAGCACGCACCTTGGCCGACGGCAGCGTAAATGGTCAGGTCACGCTGGTTGAGGTGCGTTGTGCCGCCGCCGATCACTTCGCGATAGGCGCGACGGCGCACGCAGCAATCACGCGGGCGCTCGCACTTACCGGCATTGGTGGCAGTGCCCATTTGCTCGGTCTGTGCGAAGCCTTGCTCGAGATTACGCTGGAGTATCTGCGAACACGCCGCCAATTCGGGCGTGCACTGGGGACTTTCCAGGCCTTGCAACACCGGTTGGTCGATTTGTACCTGCAAGTGCGGTTAACCGCCGCCGCGCTTCGCACAGCGGTTAGCGCGTACGAAGCAGGCGACCTCGGATCGCTTGCATTGGCCAGTGTCCGCGTGCGCCAGCGCGCCTGCGATACCGCGATGTGGGTGGTCCGCGAAGCGATCCAAATGCACGGGGCGATCGGCTATACACAGGAATGTGACGTCGCGCTCTATGTGCAGCGTGCGTTGGTTGTCGCAGCGCGCCACGGTGGCGCGCGTGCTGAATTGAATGCAAACCCGGCTTTCGCGCTCGGCGCACTTGAAGCGGCTGACGAGGAACTCAGCGCCGCCCCTGACCATCCGCTCAGCGGTGATTGGAACGCGCTCGACGACCGGGCTTTTCGCAGCCTGGTGCGCCATTGGATTGAAGCGAACTATCCCGCCGAGTTGCGCCACTTTCCGGGCCAGATAAGGTGGGCCGAAATTCGCGAATGGCATCAGCGCCTGCTCGCACGTGGCTGGGCAGCACCCGCCTGGCCAGTGGCGTATGGCGGCATGGGCTTGGCGCCGAGCAAGATGTTGATCTTCATCGAAGAGCTCGAACGGTGGGGCGTGGCGCGCGCACCCGACCAAGGCATTGTGATGCTCGGCCCCATCCTTTTCGAATACGGCAGCGCCGAGCAACGCGCACGCTTCCTCGAACCTGCGCTGTCTGGCGCGCAGATCTGGTGCCAGGGATATTCCGAACCCAATGCGGGTTCTGATCTCGCGTCGCTGACCACCAGTGCGCGCCTCGAGGGTGATGAATTCATCGTCGATGGTCAGAAGACCTGGACTTCGCATGCGCTCGACGCCACCCACATGTACTGCCTGGTACGAACGGACAACCACGCAAAGCCCCAGGCCGGGATCAGCTTTCTTTTGATCGACCTCGCGCAACCCGGCGTGCGGGTGCGCCCAATTATCAATCTCGGCGGGCACGTCGATTTCTGCGAAGTGTTTCTTGATAACGTTCGCGTACCCCGCGCGAATTTGGTCGGTCAGCTCAATCAAGGCTGGACCTTGGCAAAGTCCCTGCTCGGTCATGAACGCTTGTTTGTCGGCAGCCCCAAGCTTTGCCAGCATGCGCTGCACCAGTTGCGCGAACTCGCCGGAGCCACTGGGCAGACCACAGATCCCGTGTTCATGGACGCCTTAACGCGTATCACGCTGGATGTGTGTGATCTCGAAGATCTCTATGCAGAGTTTGCGGCGCGTGTGAAACAGGGCGACGAACTCGGCGTTGACGTTGCGATTCTCAAGATCTGGTCGACCGAGACTTATGTCCGCTTGAGCGAGATGATTGTGCTTGCGGCCGGGGCGGCGGGTGGGACGCAGGGCAAGCTCGCTTTTGGCGACCACACCATCGATGTGCTCAGCCATTACTACAGCGCGCGGCCCGCGCCGATTTACGCCGGCAGCAACGAAATTCAGCGCAACATCATCGCCAAGCACGTGCTGCAATTGCCGACGTGAACTTACTCACTGAATCTTACTGGCCCGCGACGACCGAGATCGCACTGCAGGACACCACCTGCGGCGGGGTGCTGCGCGCGGCCGCGGCCGCTGCACCCACACACCTCGCCTTGATCGAAGGCCATGCGGACCCCGCGCAACGTCGGCGGTGGACCTATGGTGAGCTGCTCGCCGAGGCGGAGCGCTCTGCGCGCGCGCTCCTCGCGCACTTCTCGCCGGGCGACCACGTCGCGGTGTGGGCTGGCAACTGCCCGGAGTGGATCATTCTGCAGTTCGGTCTGGCCCTCGCGGGCTTGGTCATGATCACGATTAATCCGGCGTTCGGGGCCGCCGAACTCGCCTATGTGCTACGCCAATCGCGTGCACGCGGGCTGTTCTATCAGGCCCACTACCGCGGCAGCGCGCTCCGCGAGATCATCGACACTGCGCTCGATCCGCCGACCTTGGCCGCGCTAACCTTAGGCTGTCTCGACGAACTGGCCGACTTCATCGCGAGTGGCAAGGAGGATCTCGCACTACCCACTGTGGCGCCGGACGCGCCGGCCATGATTCAGTACACCTCGGGTACCACTGGCCAACCGAAAGGCGCGCTGCTCAACCATTACAGCGTGACCAATAACGCGCGCCTGATGGCGGTGCTAAAAGAACAGGACGAGACCACCGTGAATCTGGCCGTTGCGCCGCTGTTCCATACCGCAGGCTGTGTCGGCAATGTGCTCGGCACGGTGCAAACCGGCGGCACCCTGGTGCTCCCAACAGCATTTGAGGCCGAGACGATGCTCGATCTCATCGAGCAGGAACAGGTGACCTACACCTTTGGGGTCCCGACCATGCTCATCGCTTTACTCGCAGCGCAGGCGCGCCGGCCACGCAATCTGGCGACCTTAAAAACCGTCTTCTCGGGCGCGACCATCGTACCGATTGAAATCGTGCGCCAGGTTGAAGCGCAGTTCGGCGTAGTGCTGATCATCGGTTATGGTCAAACCGAAACTTCGCCCGCGATCACGCACACACGGCCAACCGACAATGCCGAAGACAAAAGCGAAACCATCGGTCGCGCGCTGCCGCAGGTGGAAATTAAAATTGTCGATCCCGCGAGCGGCGCGCTGCTCCCGGTCAACCAATCCGGCGAGCTCTGCACCCGGGGCTTCCTGGTCATGATGGGGTATTACGACATGCCCGACGCGACGGCGGCTACCATCGATGCCGACGGCTGGCTGCACACCGGCGATCTGTGCGCGATGGATGCACGTGGCTACTGTCGGGTGACCGGCCGGCTGAAGGATTTGATCATCCGGGGTGGAGAAAATATTTATCCGCGCGAGATCGAGGAAGCGCTCTATACGCACGAGGGGATCGCCGAAGTCGCGGTCATCGGTGTGCCCGATGACTATTGGGGCGAGCAGGTCGTGGCGGTGGTCTCGCCGAAGGTGCACAGCACCCTGACCGGCGAGGCGTTGCGTGAGTTCGTGAGCGCGCGCCTTGCGCGTCACAAGGTCCCTGCGCAATGGTTTGCACTGAGCGTGATTCCCGCTACGGCTTCCGGAAAATTACAAAAATTTCGACTGCTCGAGATGTATCGAAGCGGGGAACTTGAGGGCGCGCGAATTTAATGATCGCGCTGCTCGAAGCGCACCGCGCAGGGTTGTACGGCAGGTCCCACTGGC
>JANOVQ010000344.1:0-5232 GCA_031417495.1 Pseudomonadota bacterium
GGTGGCGGTGCAGGCCGCGAAAATGCATGTCAGCGAAGGGATCGCGTTGGCGACCCTCGCGCGTGAAGAGGCCGAACAACTGCAGGGGGATAAAGTTCGGCTAAGCCCGGATTTCGAGGAAGGCGTGCGTGCGTTCCGTGAGAAGCGCGCGCCGAATTACGGCTAAAAGGAGAATTCCGTGAGCGCACTCAAGCTTATCGATCTCGCGGACTGCCGCAAAATCGGCGTTGGCGTGAAACGGCCGGAAGATGTGGTCGTGGCGCGTGACGGCACGGTCTGGATCTCGGATCAACAGAGCGCCTGCGCGCGAGTCCGCGCCGATGGCGGACTGGATCGAATTGGGCACGCCGGCGGTGCGCCTAATGGCATCAACATGGATCTGGAAGGACGCTTGTTGATCGCGAACTTTGGCGGACCGGAGGACGGCTGTGGCCCCTTGCAGCGACTCGATCCGCGCACTGGCGAAGTCACCACCCTGTGCCGCGAGATCAATGGCCGCACTTTATTCGGCGCGAACTATCCGCTGCTGGATTCGAAAGGTCGAATCTGGTGTTCGCATTCAACCTGGGGCCCGGTCGATGCGGCGTTCAACGGTCAGCACGATGGCTTCGTTTTTCGCTATGACCCGGATGGCCGAGTCACCGTGATGGCCGAGGGCCTTGAGTTCGCGAACGGGATCGCCTTCGATGCCGAGGAGAAAAATCTCTTCGTCTGCCAGACCTCAGCCTGCAATGTGGTGCGCCTGCCCGTGCTCGCCGATGGCAGCCTGGGTGCCGCGCAGCGCTACGGTCCGCAACTTGGCTTGACCCATCACGAAGTTCAGGATCGCCGTCCGCTCACGCCGGAACTACGCAACGCACTCGGTGCGACCGACGGCTGCGGCCTCGATCAGGAGGGGAACCTGTGGGTGACCTTAGTCATGGCGAATAAGATTGTTGCCATCACACCGCAGGGGGACGTGATTACCGTGTTGTCCGATCCGAGCGGCCGTTTAATGCGGAGTCCGACCAATGTGAGTTGGGGTGGGCCCGAGATGCGCGATCTGTATATCGGCAGTGTGGTCAGCGATTATGTGGTGCACGCGCTGAGCCCGGTGCCGGGGATGCCGCTGATGCATCAGCGGTAATGGAATGACCGCGTGGTCCCGGTGATGCGACAAGGATTGGCGGTGCGCAGCCAGCCATTGGCCCGAGCGACTGGGCCCCACTGGGGGATGGGAGTCGCGCGGACGAAGGCTCGCCGCGCACCGCGCCAGCGCCAACCGCCGCACAGTATTGCCGCCGCAATGTCCCGTTTCAATTCGCAGGTATATCGACCTGAACCCAGGTAACTTCGGAGCGCTTAGCATCATGAGCAAGCAACTCTTTACCCCCCGCGACGATCACTTCCATTTCGAAGAAATGGGCGCCGATTGGTGGGCGACTGAAACGGCATGGTTCTCGTTTCATCATCCAGAACGCCGCCTCGGCGGTTGGTTCTACACCATGGTGCGACCAAACATCGGCACTGTCGCGGGCGGCGCGTGGATCTGGGATCATTCCGCGCATCTGCCGTGGGAAGCCCTGTATTCAGCGAACTATTCGGCGCAGCAGTTACCAAAAGATTTAGATCTCGCCAATTGCACTCTCCCTAATGGGGTTTCCATTCGCGTGTTGGAGCCTTGCCAACGCTATGCGGTGGGTTATGCGGATGGTGAACGATTACAAGCCGCGCTGACTTTCGAAGGTGTGATGCCGCCGGAACCGCTAACGGCAGTCGGTTCAATTTTCGGCAGCGCGCATCACTTCGATCAATTTGGACGGGTGACCGGTGAGCTGGTGCTGCACGGCGAAAAGATTGCGATCGATTGCATCGGCATGCGCGATCGCACCTGGGGTCGGCGTCCCGAAGATCGGCCACGCCAGGCCGTCTATGTCACGGGTGCCGCCGATGCGGCCCATGGCTTCCTGGCGGTTACCAACGGCGGCCCCGAGAAGGACCAGGTGACCTATGGATTTCTGCGACGCGCCGGCCGTACGGTGAGCCTCGCCAGTGGCGAGCGCGTGGTGGAGCGTGATCCCACGAACGGATGGATCACGCGCATCCGACTTACCGCGCGTGACACCGAAGGCCGCGAACTCAATGCCGTTGGGGTGCCCGTGAGCCGCATCCTTCTGAATCGGCATACTTTCATCGATATCAACAGCCTAATTCGCTGGGACTTCGACGGGCTGACTGCCTGGGGTGAAGATCAGGACATGTGGCCAGTCCATCGCTGGGCGCGGACACGGCGTGCGTAATCCGCTGTGTGATTTGATCGGCGCGCGATGAACTTCGCGCCGATCCTGTCGCCGGCGCGAATCGCCGAGATGACCGCGCGCGGCCTGTGGTCGAATCAGCTTGCATCCGATCTGCTCGATGACGCGGCGACCCGTGATCCACAGGCCATCGCGCTGGTCGATCACAACAGCATGACTGGCGCCAGCACGCGCCTTAGCTATCATGAACTTCAGCAGTGTTCGATTCGGATTGCGTGTGCTTTCGCCGCGCTCGGTGTGGTGCGCGGCGACGTCATCGCGGTGCAGCTGCCAAACTGGTGGCACTACTCGGCGGTGTACGTGGCCTGCGTGCGGCTTGGCGCTGTGATCAATCCGCTGATGCCGATTTTCCGCGAGCGCGAACTCGAGTTCATGCTGGGACTGGCGGAAGCCAAAGTGCTGATCGTGCCGCGCGAATTTCGCGGTTTTGATTATCCGCGCATGGCGCACACCCTGCGCGCAAGCTTGCCGGCACTGCGGCATGTGTGGGTGGTCGGTGGCCGCGATCCCGCGACAGCTTTTGAAGCGGTGGTTCTTGAGCGCGCGTGGGAAAGCGAGACCGATCCTACCGCACTATTCGCCAGCCAGCGCCCGGATCCCAACGACGTCACCGAAGTGATGTATACCTCGGGCACCACGGGTGAGCCCAAAGGCGTGATGCACACCGCGAATACCTTGTTGTGCAAGGCGCGCCTCGCGAGCGAATTGTTTGGCTTCAAGGCCACTGATGTGATCTACATGGGATCGCCCCTCGCCCACCAAACAGGCTTCATGTATGCCTGCCTCCTCGCCCTCTATCAGCGCTGCAAATGCGTGTTGCAGGATATTTGGGATCCGGTGGTCGCAGCGCGTTTAATCGAGGCCGAAGCGTGCACGATCACCCTGGGCTCAACGCCTTTTCTGCGCGATCTCGTGCATACCCCGGAAGTGCGCACGCACAACGTGGCAAGTTTGCGGCTGTTCCTGTGTGCGGGCGCGCCAATTCCCCGGGTGCTGATCCAGGCGGCACAAGAAGTCTTGCCCGATCTTTATGTGATGAGCGCGTGGGGCATGACCGAAATGGGGATCGCCACTGCGACTTATCCCGGCGACCCGTTGGCGAAAATTCTGGAAACCGATGGACGCGCGCTGCCGCATCAGGCCGTGAGGGTGGTGGACGAGCAAGGCGAGCAAGTCGCGCCTGGCAGCGAAGGGCGCTTGCAGGCGCGCTGTGCGACGACCTTCGTTGGCTATCTCAAGCGCCCGCAGGCGTATGGGCTGGACGCCGAGTTCTGGCTGGAGACGGGCGACAATGCCCGCATGGATGCCGAGGGTTATATCCGCATTACGGGCCGCTCGAAAGATCTCATTATCCGCGGTGGCGAGAATATTCCGGTGGTGGAAGTGGAGGAGCTGCTGTATCGCCACGCGGCAATCCAGGATGCGGCGATTGTCGCCATGCCGGATGAGCGACTCGGTGAACGCGGTTGTGCGTTCGTGACCTTGCGCCCCGGTGCGCAGTTCGATTTCGCCACGATGCTTGATTACTTGCAGGACTCTCGCCTGATCAAACAATACCTGCCAGAACGGCTCGAAGTTCTTGCGGAATTTCCGCGTACGCCAAGTGGCAAGATTCAGAAATTTAAACTGCGCGAGATGGCAAAAACCTTGCAGCCCATGTCGCGCGCGCAAAGTGGAGGACAAGCCGCATGACCGAAGGGGAACTCCTGCAAAGAATCGCGCAGACTTTGAAGGTTGAGATTGGTCCGGCGATTGAAGCCGAATATCCGAAGACGCAGGCTTTCATGGCCGGGGTGGTCCTGCAGAAACTCGGGCAACAAATCGCGCTGGCGCCGGCTCACGAACGCGCGGCGACCAGCGATTTCGCCGCCTTAAGCGCGGATCTGGCCACGGCGCTGGCCGGCGTCAAGGTGCCGAGCGAGTTGTCGCTGGCGCTTGCTGCGCTGGATAAATCGCAGAACGCCGCCGCGCTATGCCGCGTGATCGAAACCCTGTATGCCGCGCGTGCGGCACTGGGTGACCCACTTTTTTCGGCCTTGCTGTCGCGGGTGCGCCAGCATTTACGCGCGAGTATCGATCGCCGGATGGAGTTCGCCGCATGAGCAATCCAGCAGATGACGCGCAATCCCTGCAGCCGCGAATTCTGGCCTACCTGCAGAGCCGTCTGCCGCACGCGACTGATCTCGTGTTGCACGACGTGCAGCGAATCGCAGTGGGTTGGTCGCATGAGACCTGGTTGTTTGATTTGCAGTATCGCGAGCACGGTGTCGCGCAGCAGTTGGGGCTATGTCTGCGCCGCGACCCGGGTAACGCGCTGCTGCGCCATCTCTCCGATCTCGAAACGCAGTTCAAGGTACTGCGTTGTCTGGAAGCGACGGCGTTACCCACGCCCAAAGCGTATTGGTTCGAGCGCGACGTGGAAATTCTTGGGGCGCCGTTTTTGGTGATGGAGAAAGTGCCGGGAAGTTGCCCGAGTCCGTGGGGCCGCGAGGGCCGCGCGTTCTACCAGGCGGCGGCGCAGCGCGGGGTGTTGCCGGCCAGTTTCACCGCCACCCTCGCCACCTTGCATACCCTGGACTGGCGCGCGGCAGGCTTGGATTTTCTCGGCGTGCCGGCCGCGGGCAGCGAATTCGTGCGCCGCGAGATCGCGAAATGGCGCGACCTTATCGCCTTGTCCGAACACCCCCCCGAACCGATTCTGACCGATCTCATTTGCTGGTTGGAAGCCAACATTCCGCCGACTACGCGGGTCACCCTTGTGCATGGGGCCTATCGCACCGGCAATCTGCTGCTGCACGAGGATCGCGTTTCCGCAGTGCTTGACTGGGAACTGCAGGTGCTGGGCGATCCGATGTACGACGTGGCCTATGTGCTGAGCGATCTGAATCGCGAGGGAACTCCGTTACTATCCAACCTGGTCGAGCGTGATGCCTTC
>JANOVQ010000345.1:0-7220 GCA_031417495.1 Pseudomonadota bacterium
CCTCGCCGGTATCGAAGACGCCCTCCATCTCACTCGCGAGGCCCTGCTTGCGTTGCCTGCGCTGCATCGCACGCAACCAGTGACCCGTGACCAGCTTGCGGAGGCTCTGGAAAAGATCACCGCGGTCCTGCGCAACTGCACTGACAGTTCGACGACGCTGCCGCTTCCCTGGCAGCAACTTGCGAATTACGCCGCGACGCTTACCGATAGTGCGCAAGCACTGGCCAGCGAGCGTGACGATGATTTTCATCATGATCTGATTTTCTGGGCAACGGCGACGCAACGTGCGCTTACCAGCTGGCACCGTGATACGGTACAGACCGACGAGATGATCCTGGTGCTCGACGCACGCCTGCGCGTGGTCGAGACGGCCGCACGTGCGCTGGCTGTCGCGATGGAGTTCGATTTTCTACTCGATCCCGAGCGCAAATTGCTGTCGATTGGTTATCGCGCCACCGATGGCACGCTTGATCCGAATTGCTACGATCTGCTGGCCTCCGAGGCGCGGCTGGCCAGCTTCGTCGCAATTGCCAAGAACGATGTGCCTGCGCGCCATTGGTTTCGGCTGGGGCGCGCCGTGACCTCTGTCGGGCACGGTGCGGCTTTGATCTCCTGGTCTGGCTCGATGTTCGAATACCTCATGCCATCCTTGGTGATGCGCGCACCGGCCGGCAGTTTGTTGGAGCAAACCAATCGCTTGATCGTTCAGCGCCAAATGACCTACGGCGCCGCGCACGGCGTGCCGTGGGGGATCTCTGAATCCGCCTATCACGCGCGCGATATCGAACTCACCTATCAATATTCGAACTTCGGGGTGCCGGGACTCGGCTTGAAACGGGGCTTGAGCGAGAACGTGGTGGTCGCGCCATACGCGACTGGTCTCGCCGCAATGGTGGACCCCCGTGCAGCGACGCGCAACTTCGCACGCCTCGCCGCACTCGGCGCCTGCGGGCGCTATGGTTTTTACGAAGCACTCGATTACACCCGCACACGTCTGCCGGAAGGTGCGGAAGTCGCGATCGTGCGGGCCTTCATGGCGCATCACCAAGGCATGACCGTGATTGCGATCGCCAATGTGCTGTTCGATGGCCGGATGCGCGCGCATTTCCATGCCGAGCCGAGTGTCCAGGCGACCGAGTTGCTGCTGCAGGAACGTACGCCGCGCGATGTTTCCGTGTCTCATCCACGGGCGGAGGAAGTCGCGGCCGCCGCCGACAGCCTCACTACCTTGCTGCCAGATGTGCGACGACTGTACACGACCCTCGATCCAACCCCGCAAACGCATTTGCTGTCGAACGGACGCTATGCGGTGATGTTGACCAGTGCGGGGTCGGGTTACAGCCTGTGGCAGGATCTCGCGATTACCCGGTGGCGTGAAGATGTGACCCGCGACGACTGCGGCAGTTACGTGTTCCTGCGCGATGTGCAGCGGGGCAATGTATGGTCTGCAGGTTTCCAGCCGCGCGGCGTGGAACCCGACAGCTACGAGGTGGTGTTCTCGGAAGATCGCGCGGAGATCACGCGCCGCGATGCCACGCTCACCACCTCCTTGCAGGTAGTCGTCTCACCGGAAGACGATGCGGAAGTTCGGCGGGTCTCACTCGTCAACTATGGCACGACCAGCCGTGATATTGACGTCACCTCGTACTGTGAACTCGTCCTCGCACCGCCCGCTGCCGATCTTGCGCATCCGGCGTTTTCCAAGCTTTTCGTGCATACCGAATATTTGCCGAAAGTAAGTGCCTTGCTGGCGTCGCGTCGCCGGCGCGCAGCGACCGATAGCGAGGTATGGGTGGCTCATCACGCGGTGGTTGAAGGCGAGATCCTGCAGCCAGTGTCCTACGAAACGGATCGTGCGCGTTTCGTTGGCCGCACCCGTGAGATCGCGGATTCCCTTGCGCTGATGGATGGACACGAGCTGTCGAATACCGTCGGCACGGTGCTCGATCCGGTGTTCGCGTTGCGCTACCGCGTGCGGATTCCGCCGGGCGCCACCGTGTGCGTCTCGTTCTGGACGCAAGTCGCAGCGTCACGCGCCGGCGTGCTCGACATCTTGGATAAGCATCACGATGCCAATGGATTCGGGCGCGCCGCCACCCTGGCCTGGACCCAGGCCCAGGCCCAGTTGTTGCATCTCGGGGTGACGGCAGAAGAAGCGAACCTTTTTCAGCGCCTGGCCAGTCACGCGCTGTATGCCAATGCCGCGATGCGGCCGTCGGCCGAGACCATTCAACGCGGAGGCAGCACGCAGGACCTGCTGTGGTCGCAGGGCATTTCGGGGGATCTACCGCTGGTGCTGCTCAGGATCGATCATCTCGAAGATATTGCCATCGTGCGTCAATTATTACAGGCCCACGAGTACTGGCGACTGAAGCAGCTTGCGGTAGACGTGGTGATTTTGAATGAACGCGATCCCTCCTACGTACAGGATCTGCAGACTGCGCTGGAGACTGCAGTGCGTATGAGTCAGTCGCGCCCGCAAAGGGGCATGGAAGCGGCGAAAGGTTCGGTCTATGTGCTGCGGGCGGATCTAATCTCGGCCGCCACGCGCGCGCTGCTGTCGGCGGTCGCGCGGCTGGTTTTTCTGAGTCAGCGCGGCAGTCTTCTTGCACAGTTCGAGCGACGTGTGGAGTTGCCACTGACGGTGGCGCTTGCCCCGCGCCGGCGCACACTCGCCGTCGCGCCACCGGTGCCGCCGCCCACTGCCGCACCGCCTGCAGATCTGGAGTTCTTCAATGGGCTTGGGGGGTTCGCTGCCGACGGACGGGAATACAAGATAACCCTTGCGGCAGGGCAGGCGACGCCGGCGCCTTGGATTAATGTCATCGCCAATCCAAATTTTGGCTTTCAAGTGGCAGCCGAAGGCGGCGGTTACAGCTGGTCCGTGAACAGTCGCGAAAATCAACTGACCCCCTGGTCCAATGACCCAGTGACCGATCGTCAGGGTGAAGTGTTCTATGTTCGTGATGAAGAGAGTGGCGAATTCTGGACGCCGACAGCGGCCCCGATCAGGCACCAGGCGGCGCCTTATGTCGTGCGCTATGGTCAGGGCTATAGCCATTTCGAACACCAGGCGCAGGGCATTGCGCTTGAGCTATTGATGTATGTGCCACTGGATGCGCCGCTCAAAATCTGTCGCTTAACCTTGCGTAATTTGGCGCCGCGGCGCCGGCAGCTGTCGGTCACGGCGTATGTGGAATGGGTGCTGGGGACCTCGCGCGGGGCTTCCGCCTCCACCGTGGTGACTGAGATCGATCCGGTGAGTGGGGCCCTGTTTGCGCGTAATCCCTGGAGTCTGATCTTTGGATCGCGCGTGGCCTTTGCCGATCTGGCTGGTCGCCAAACTCAGTGGACCGGCGATCGCCGGGAATTCCTCGGCCGCCACGGCAGCCTGGCACGACCTGCCGCACTGACCGGCACTGATGCACTGTCGCAACGCACCGGTCCGGGTCTTGACCCCTGCGGCGCGCTTCGCACGTCGTTCGCGCTCCAAGCGCACGCGACCACCGAGATTGTGTTCCTGCTCGGTCAAGCCGATACCGCCGCCGACGCGCAAGCCTTAATCACACAGTTTCGCGCGGCGGATCTCGACGCCGTCCTGGAAACTGTCAAAGCCTACTGGGACGATGCCCTCGGTACTGTGCAGGTGACGACACCCGATCGTGCACTGGACCTCATGCTCAACCGTTGGCTGCTCTATCAAACCCTGGTCTGCCGAATGTGGGCGCGCTCAGCTTTCTACCAGGCGAGCGGCGCCTACGGATTTCGCGATCAATTACAGGATGGAATGGCGCTCGCGATCACACGCCCTGCCTTAACCCGCGAACACTTGTTACGGGCTGCAGCTCGCCAATTTGCGCAGGGCGATGTTCAGCATTGGTGGTTGCCGCCCACTGGCCAAGGCGTACGCACGCGTATTTCCGATGATCGCGTTTGGCTCGCGTATGCGGCTGCGCATTACGTTGAAATCACCGCTGACCAGGCAATTTTCGACGAGCAGCTGACCTTCCTCGAAGCTGCCGCACTCAAGCCCGGAGAACACGATTCCTTTACCTTGCCGTCTTTGGCCGACGAGCAGGCGACGTTCTTCGAGCATTGCGCGCGCGCCCTCGATGACAGCCTCGCGCTCGGCGCGCATGGTCTGCCATTGATCGGCACCGGGGACTGGAACGATGGCATGAATCGCGTGGGCGAGCAGGGCCGTGGCGAAAGCGTGTGGTTGGGCTGGTTTCTGCACGCCACGCTAATGAACTTTGCGCCGATTGCGCTGGCTCGCGCTGACACCACACGCAGCACACGCTGGTTCGCGCACGCCGCGGCGCTGCGCACTTCGCTCGAACGTGAAGCCTGGGATGGCGCATGGTATCGACGCGGCTTTTTTGATGACGGAACGCCACTGGGATCGGCCGCCAATGACGAATGTCGAATTGATTCGATCGCCCAGTCGTGGAGCGTGATCTCGGGCGCTGCAAATCCCCTGCGCGCGGCGCAAGCGATGGTCGCGGTCGATGAACAATTGATCCGGCATCACGATGGTCTTGCGTTATTATTTACACCGCCTTTCGCGCACACCGCGATGGAACCGGGCTATATCAAAAGTTATCCACCCGGCGTGCGCGAGAATGGTGGGCAGTACACGCATGCTGCTGCGTGGTCGATTTTTGCATTCGCAAAACTCGGCCTGGGCGAACATGCCGCGCAACTGTTTGCCTTGCTCAATCCCATCAGCCATAGCAGCACCCGCACGGCGTTACGGCGCTACAAAGTGGAACCCTATGTGGTGGCCGCAGATGTCTATTCGGTTCCGCCGCATGTCGGACGCGGCGGTTGGACGTGGTATACCGGCGCCGCAGGTTGGCTGTATCGCGCAGGGCTTGAAGCGATCCTCGGCTTCCACCTGCAGGGCGATTACCTACTGTTGACACCGTGCATCCCGGCGACCTGGCCGCGTTTCGAAATCGTCTTTAAGCATCGCGCGGCACGCTACCAAATCGTGGTCGAAAATCCCGCTGCAGTGTGTCGCGGTGTCCTCCACGCCGTGGTTGACGGCGTGGCCTTGCCGCCCGGGGAAAGCCGTCTCTTATTGCAGGATGATGCTGCAGATCACCAGGTGCGAATTACCCTTGGGTAAGTTGCGCCCTGCAGGTTGCACGGGTTAAATTCATCTCAATGCAGCGGTCGTGACGCTTGGCCGTATCCTCTCAGGCTACGGACTGCAGGCTACGGGGGCGGCAGTCGCCAGGCCTGACGCCCGTAGGCCCGGAAGCCTGAGGAGAGAATTGATGAAGCGACGAATCCTGGTGTCTTGCCTGTGTCTTGGGCTCGCGTCGGCCACCCCGCTGTGGGCGCAAACCGAACAACACGAGCACCCGGCGATGCCGGGAATGACCGAGGTGGGCACGGTCAATTTCGAGACCTCGTGCAGTCCCGCCGTCAAAGACGATTTCAACTTGGCTGTCGCCGAACTCCACTCATTCTGGTTCCCGGCAGCGCGCGCGAAATTCGAAGACGTGCTGCAGAAGGATCCGAACTGCGCGATCGCCTATTGGGGCATCGCCCTCACGCACTGGGGTAATCCGTTCGCTGGTCAGCGCTCGCCAACGACGATTGCCAGCGGCAAGGCGGCGATTGAAAAGGGGCAGACCACGGGCCAGCCGACCGCCAGAGAAAAAGGATTCATCGCCGCCGTGGCCGGATTATTCTCGAGCGCCGACGTGACCACGCAGCGCGCACGCGTCGTTGCCTACGCCGGCGCGACCGAACTTGTGGCCAGCCAGCACCGTGACGACATGGAGGCGCGCATCTTCTGGGCGCTTGCGATCGCGCAAACGGCGCTCCCCACCGACAAGACCTTTGCCCAGAACCTGAAAGCTGCGGAGATTCTCGAGCCTCTCTACAAGAAGAACCCGCACCACCCAGGTCTCGCGCACTACCTCATTCACGCTTACGACGTGCCGGCGCTCGCCGCCAGGGCATTGCCCGCAGCGCGCGCCTACGCCGACATCGCGCCATCGGTGCCGCACGCGCTCCACATGCCGTCGCACACTTTTACGCGGGTAGGCGCGTGGAAGGAATCTGTCGCCACCAACCTCCGTTCGGCCGCTGCAGCGGAAAAGACCGGCGGCATGGGCGAAGGCCTGCACGCGATGGACTACGCGACCTATGCCTATCTGCAGATGGCGATGGACCAGGAAGCCAAAGGCTTGCTCGAGCACGCGATGGCCGTCGCGAACACGCCGGCGGCGAGCGTGACTGCCGGTGCGCCCGGGGCGAACACATTCGCGGTGGCGGCCATTCCCGCGCGCTACGCGCTGGAGCGTCGCCAGTGGGCGGACGCCCAGACGCTCAAGGTGACGCCGGCGCCGAACACGCCATACACCGAGGCCATCACCCACTTCGCCCGTGCGATCGGCTTCGCGCGCGGTGGCAAGTCCGCTGACGCGAAGGCCGACATCGCCCGCCTCGCCGCGCTTCACGAGCGTGAAATAGAGATGAAGGACGCGTACTGGGCGGAGCAGGTCGACCTCCAGCGGCGTGGCGCAGAAGCCTGGGTGATGTTCGCCGAGGGCCACCAGGCCGAAGCGATCACGGCGATGACGGCGGTCGCCGCTGCTGAAGACCTCACCGACAAGTCAGCCGTGACGCCGGGACCGCTGGCACCGGCGCGCGAGTTGCTCGGCTTCATGTTGCTTGAAGCGGGCCAGCCGCAGGACGCGCTGGTCGCGTTCGAGGCGGTGATGAAGAAGGAACCCAATCGCTTCCTTGCGATCTACGGCGGCGGCAAGGCTGCGGAAGCGACCCAGCAGATGGCGAAGGCGAAGACCTACTACAGACAGCTCGTCGAGATTTGCAAAGACGCCGCGCCCGAGCGGCAGGAGCTGGTCTACGCACGGAAGATGGCGGGCGGAGCCACTCCGGCAGCTGAGAAATAGGCGCTAAGCAACACGAGCTAAGAAAAAGGGGCCGGATAGGTCCTGCGGGGCCTGGACACTGCGCTGTTACACCGGCGCGTTGAGATCTACGAAGCCGCGCAGAAGCGGCGCCCAGAACGTTGGCGCGGCGCCGCTCGAAACTGGCAGCCCATCTGCGTGGTTCACTTAAGTCCCGATCAGCACGTCGCTGAACAAAACGACCGAAAGGAACAACCTTCAGAACTTAAAAAAGGGCGCCCTGGATACAAACATTCGGGCGACAACTACCTTGACAATTACCGAACCCGA
>JANOVQ010000346.1:0-1764 GCA_031417495.1 Pseudomonadota bacterium
ATCAAGCTTGCGATAGGTCATCCGTGGGAATGGTTCGGCATGGTGAAGGCCATGCTCGAAACCGGCATCGCGCCGGATTTCATTGTGGTGGACGGTGGCGAAGGGGGTACTGGTGCGGCACCCCTGGAATTTACCGATCATGTCGGCGCGCCGCTGCGCGAAGCGCTGATGCTGGTGCACAACACCTTGGTGGGCGTGAACCTGCGCGATCAAATCAAGATCGGCGCCTCGGCGAAAATCGTCACGGCATTTGATATTGCGCGCACCAGCGCGATGGGCGCTGATTGGTGTAACGCCGCGCGCGGGTTCATGTTTGCGCTCGGCTGCCTGCAGGCCCAGACCTGCCATACCGGCTATTGCCCGACTGGCGTGACGACCCAGGATCCGCAGCGCATGCGTGCGCTGGTGGTCCCCCATAAGGCCGAGCGGGTGGCGCAGTTTCATCGAAGCACTCTGCACGCGCTCAAAGAATTGCTGGCGGCTGCCGGCCTAAACCATCCGAGCCAGCTCGGGCCCGAGCATGTGATCCGGCGCGTGTCCTCCACTGAAGTACGCTCGCTCGCAGCGCTGCATCAATGGGCCAAGCCCGGTGAGTTGCTTGGCCAGGTGCCCGACCTGCCGGTCTTCAAAGTGTTCTGGGCGGTGGCCCGTGCGGATACCTTCGTCGCGCCCGCGAATGTGCTGAATGCCCACAGCACGAAGACGAGCTGATTTTTGTCGATTCAATGCGCGCCGCCGGTATCCACCCCGGCAGCATGCGCATGCACCGGATGCGCATGCACCGGGCGCGCCAGCCACACGATGCCGATGAGTATGATGAACAGTCCTGCGCAGCCGAGCACGATATCGTTGGCGGCGAGCATGAACGCCTGCTGATCGATAATGCGATTGAGTTGGGCAGCGGCCTGCGCGGCGTTGAAGTCTGCCGCGGGCCCAGGAGTGAGCAGGCTCTGGGCTAACAAGTTAGTCGGGTTGATGTGTTCGACGAGTGTCGCGTGATGCATCGAGGCGCGGTGATCCCAGGCGGTGGTCGCGACCGAGGCACCGAAGGCGCCGGCGGTAATTCGTGCAAAATTGATGAGTCCGGAAGCGGAGGGAATTTTCTCCGGAGGAATTCCTTGCAGCGCCAGATTGAAGATCGGGATGAAGAAAGTCCCGATTGCGGCACCTTGCAGGATGGTGGGGAAGATGATCGTCGCGAAATCGGCGTCAGTGTTAAAGCGCGAGCGCAGCCACAGCACGATTGCGAACATCGCGAAGCCAAAGGTGGCAAAAATTCTGGCGTCATAGCGCGTGATATTTTTGCCCACCCACGGCGAAATGAGCAACGCCAGTAGCCCTACTGGCGCCATCGCCAGTCCGGCCAAAGTGGGGGTGTATCCCATGTGCTGTTGCAACCACAGCGGGAGCAACACCAGATTGCCGAAGAAGGCGCCGTAGCCCAGCGAAATCGCCAGCGTCGCAGCCCAGAAATTGCGACGTTTGAATAACGCGAGATCGACCACCGGGTGGTCGTCCGTGAGTTCCCAAACTAGAAACGCTGCAAATCCGACCACTGCCGTGACCGCCAGCAGCACAATCGTATTCGATTCAAACCAATCGAGTTCCTTGCCCTTGTCGAGCAGCACCTGGAAACATCCAATCCATAGGATCAGCAGGCCCAAACCCACCAGATCCACCGGGCGCCGATGCGTCGGCGCTTCGCGCGTGCGGTAGAGCCACCAAGTGGCCGCTGCTGCGAACAGCCCGACTGGAATATTGATA
>JANOVQ010000347.1:0-3957 GCA_031417495.1 Pseudomonadota bacterium
GGTGGCCGCTGTAGGGTGCGTCTTGACGGGGAGACAGACTGGCGGTCCTATGCTGCGGGCAGCGAGTTTCGGGTGCCAGGGAAGAGCAAGTTTGATATCGAAGTCACTGAGACGCTCGATTATGTGTGTCACTTTGAGTGAGATCTGATTCGCCACGGGGAACACAGAGAACTCTGAGGGAATTCGCCTTGTGTTGCTCACCTCGCCTCAACTCGCAGCGCAGGGCTTCACGCTAATCGCTGCGAACTAATTGCCTCCGTGTTCTCCGTGGCAATAATCTTTGCGCCTGGCAACTTTTAACGCTCACGATCTTTTCTCTGGCTTGTACGACTCACGTAGATTAATCCGCGCGCCCGCCGTTTTCGCAGCCGGATATTGAGGATTTCAACCCCGACCGAAAACGCCATTGCAAAGTAAATGTAGCCCTTCGGCACATGATGTCCTAACCCATCGGCCACCAAGACCATGCCAATCACGAACAGGAACGCCAGCGCCAACATCTTAATTGTGGGATGCGCAGACACGAAACGACCGATCACACCCGCGAAAGTCATCATCAGAGCGACTGATACGATCACCGCAGCGATCATGATTTTAAGATCGTCCACAATCCCGACCGCCGTGATGATGGAGTCCAGCGAAAAAACCGAGTCAATCACAATAATCTGCAAAATGACTGACGCAAAGGTCGCATGCACAGCGGCTGGCGCATGCTCTTCGGCCCCTTCCAGAAGTTGATGCACTTCCAGCGTGCTTTTCCAGAGCAGGAATAAACCGCCACCGATAAGAATGAGATCCCGTCCCGAAACTGCATGGGAAAAGACCGTAAACAAAGGCTTGACGAGACCCACCATCCAGGACAGCACGAACAGCAGCGCGACCCGCATGAACATGGCCAGGAAAAGACCGATACGACGCGCAAACTCGCGTTGAGCCGGCGGCAGTTTATCGACCAGGATCGAAATGAAGATCACATTATCGATGCCGAGCACCAACTCAAGCGCAGTGAGCGTCAAAAATGCGATCCAGGCAGCTGGTTGTGTCACTAGTTCGAGCATATAAAATCCGTCACTTCATAAACTGACAATACTTGAAACATAGCGACCTCGACTAGTGCCGCACCAGGTGAGAAAATTGCTGGAGCCACGTTAATTTGGAGGAGCTTCCCGAACCTCCGCGCTTACGCCGCGGCCTCGTCTGGGCTGTCCTCATCTTCCGCGTCGACCTCGGGATCAGCCTCCGGCAAAAATCCGCCGGCTTGCATCGCCCACATGCGTGCATAGTGGCCGCCCTGCGCGAGCAACCCCGCATGCGAACCATCTTCGACGATTTCCCCGCGATGAAACACGATGATGCGGTCGAGATGTGCCAGGGTCGAAAGTCGATGCGCTATCACAATCACAGTCTTGTCCTGCATCAGGGTCTGTAAGCTGTCTTGGATATAGTGTTCGGTCACCGAATCAAGCGAGCTGGTCGCTTCATCCAGCAACAGGATCTTGGCATTTTTTATGATGGCGCGCGCGAGCGCGATGCGCTGACGCTGGCCGCCGGAAAGCTTAACGCCACGCTCGCCAACCAGGGATTCATACTGCTCTTCGGTTTCCATGATGAATTCATGCGCATGGGCCCGTCGCGCGGCTTCGATGACTTCGGCATTGGTGGCGTTCAGACGTCCATAACGCACGTTTTCCATCAGCGTGCGATGGAACAACATCGGATCCTGCGGAATCATCGCGATCGCGCCGCGCAGGCTTTCCTGTGTGACGTGTTGGATGTCCTCTCCATCGAGCAGGATCTGACCGCCCTGCGGCTCGAATAGCCGCAAAATGAGATTCAGTAACGTACTTTTCCCGCTGCCAGAAAACCCTACCAAACCCACCTTCTGACCTGGTGGCACCACGAGATCAAGCTGCACAAACACCGGCCGCGCGGCTTGATACGCGAAATCGAGACCTTTGATCCGAATTTCCCCGCGTGTGATGGTCAGCGCCGAGGCGGCCGGATGATCCACCACCTCGTGCGGCCGCACAATAATTGACACGCCGTCCGTGACGTTTCCAAGGTATTCGAAGAACTCCAGAAATTTGCGGCTCAGCCCGCGCGCCTGTTCAATGAGCAACAGACAGAGGCTCGCCGCCATCGCGAACTCGCCAACCGTCATGCCGTTCGCCGCCCAGATCCTAATCGCGTAATACACCATGCCGACCATCAGACCCGCAGCAGCGGTGAATTGAAACCAGCGAATCCCTTCCATGAACCAGAAAGTTCGGCGCGCACGCTTCACTTCGAGATTGAGATAATGCTCAAGGTATTCGCGTTCGAAATCGCGGCGCGCGAAGAGTTTCGAATTCATGATATTGGTCACTGAGTCCACGATCTTACCGCTGACCAGGCTGCGCGCTGCGGCGTACTCGCGGGCGTAGTGCCGGCAGCGCAAGGCGAGCGCAAAGGACACCGCGACATAACCGGTAATCCAAATCGCCAGTACCCCGGCCAGACTGTGATTGACCTGCGCCAGCAGGTAGAGGGAGACCGAGAAGGTGATCGCCAAAGGCCAGAAATCGAACATCACCGTCCACAAGACCTGCGCGGTGCTCATCGACGTTTCTGCGATCCGATTCGCGAGCGAACCGGCAAAATTGCCGAGGAAGTAGCGCTGCGAATGGTGCTGTAAATACGCAAACAGTTGACGCCGGATCCGTCGCCGGAGCGCGGGCCCCAACATCACCAGGATCACGCCACTGCCGCGTGAGAACAGCAGCACCCCCAAATTCAAGGCAGCGAAAAACCACATTGGTCCGGGGATTTGCTGCCAAATGTCGCTGCCGCTCGCCTGTGCCGCGCCGACGGTATCCATTATTTCTTTGATCGCATAGGGGAGCAGGATTGCGCAGGCCGACTGCCCGCTCTCAAGCAAGGCAACGGCCAGCACTGCGGGCCAATACGCCCGCACGAAATGCAGCACGAAGGAGACGGGCGCCGCCGGTAAACGAGGTGCCGGCGGGTCCCATTGCGGGGTGGAATTCAACATCGGCGACAGTATACGAGAGCGTCACGTTTTCTCTGCAGCGCCCTTGGCACAACCGCGCAGTCCTGCGCTACAGTTGCGCACACGGGAAAGCACTGACAAAGGATTTCTGCATGGCTTTGGTATTGATTACGGGGGCCACCGATGGCATTGGTTATGAGACCGCGCGCCAACTTCTCGCGGCTGAGCACACGGTGCTGCTCCATGGCCGGCATCAGGCGCGCGCGGAGGCGAGTCGTGAGGCGCTCGCGAAGTCTGCCCCTGCCGCGCGCATTCTGCCGGTGTGGGGCGACCTCTCGGCGATGCAGGAAGTGGTCACACTAGCCCAGCAAGTCAGCGTACTCGCACCGACTTTGGACGTACTGATCAACAATGCCGGCATCTATGCGCCAGCGCGCGAGCTCACCGGCGAGGGTTTCGAGCGCACGATGGCGGTCAATCATTTCGCGCATTTCCTTTTAACGCGCCTGTTGATTTCGAATCTCGAACGCGCCGAGCAGGCGCGCGTGGTGACGGTCAGTTCAGGCACCCATCACAGCGGGCGGTTGGCGCTGGAGGATTTGACAGGCAATGTCGGTTGGACGCCTTACGGCGCGTACGCGAATTCCAAATTGGCCAATCTGTTGTTTACGCGCTCACTTGCCAAGCGCCTGGCCCGCACCCGCATCACGGCTAATGCACTCCATCCGGGCGTGATCGGTACCAAACTCCTGCAGGTGGGCTTTGGCACCGGCGGCGCGCCTGCACCGCACGGCGCGCGGACTTCAGTGTTTCTCGCCACGGCGCCAGAAGTAAAAGGAATGAGCGGCAAGTACTTCGTCGATTGTCGCGAGACGCCCGTCGCGCGCAATGCGTTGGATGAACATGTGGCCGAAGGTCTGTGGGCCGAAAGCGAGCGCCTGTTGAAGACCTTTTTGCCGGCGAGGAAG
>JANOVQ010000348.1:0-15381 GCA_031417495.1 Pseudomonadota bacterium
GGCTGCCCGCCCGGCATGGAATTGAGCGAAGGCGACCTGCAGATCGATCTCGATCGTCGCAAGCCGGGTCAGTCGCGGCATACCACCCAACGCCGCGAAGACGATCAGGTGCGTATTCTGTCCGGCGTTTACGCGGGTCGCACCACTGGCACGCCGATCGGGTTCATCATCGAAAACACCGATCAGAAATCGAAAGATTACGGCGCGATTGCGCAAAAATTCAGGCCCGGGCACGCCGACTATTCCTATTTGCACAAGTATGGCATTCGCGATCCGCGCGGCGGCGGACGCGCCTCGGCACGCGAGACCTGCGTGCGCGTGGCGGCTGCGGGAATCGCGAAAAAATATCTGCGCGAGCGCTACGGAATTCTGGTGCGTGGTTATTTGGCGCAACTCGGGCCTCTGAGGCTGGATCTCAAAGACTGGTCGAGCGTCTCGGCGAATCCATTTTTCTGCGGCGATCCCGCGCAAGTGTCGGCTCTCGAATCCTTTATGGACACCTTGCGCCGGAGCGGTGATTCGATCGGCGCCAGGGTCAATGTGTGTGCGGAAAACGTGCCACCGGGACTTGGTGAACCGGTGTTTGGACGTCTCGATGCGGACATCGCACAGGCCATGATGGGAATTAACGCGGTGAAGGGGGTCGAAATCGGCGCTGGCTTCGGCGTGATCACTCAACGTGGCACCGAGCATCGTGACGAGTTATCCACCCAAGGTTTTAAATCGAACCACGCCGGCGGCATTCTCGGGGGAATTTCTTCCGGGCAAACGCTGGTGGTTAGCATTGCGCTGAAGCCCACCTCGAGTCTTCGCTTGCCCGGGAACACCATCGACGAAGCGGGCAATGAGACTGAAATCGCGACCCTTGGCCGTCACGATCCCTGCGTTGGTATTCGCGCCACGCCAATTGCCGAAGCCATGCTGGCATTGGTGCTGATGGATCATGTGCTGCGCCATCGCGCGCAAAACGCGGACGTGCAGGTCACGACGCCAAATATCAGCGCGGCCACCAGACCTCGACTTCCCTGAAGCCGCTGCTTGTGGAGCTGGCCACGACCGAAGAATCGACGCAGGCGCTGGCCGACCTTCAGGCTAAACTCGCGGATGCGCAGGCGGCGCGGATTCCTCTGCGCATCATCGGTGGCGACACCAAGCACGCGTGGTGGCACACCTCGGCGGTCACGCCGTTGTCGCTCCGTCACTACACTGGCGTCGTGGCATACGAACCCAGCGAACTCGTGATCACCGCACGCGCGGGGACTTTACTCAGCGAAATTGAACAAACCCTGGCCGTCCGTGGCCAGATGCTTGGCTTCGAGCCGCCGCGGCTCGGGCGCGAGTCCACGCTTGGTGGCGTGGTCGCGGCCGCGTTGAGTGGGCCCGCCCGCCCTTATCGTGGGGGCGTGCGCGATTATGTGTTGGGGGTGCGTTTACTCTCGGCGACCGGTGAGGTCCTGCGCTTCGGAGGTCAGGTGATGAAGAATGTCGCCGGCTATGATCTCTCACGCCTCGTGACGGGCGCGTGGGGACGCCTTGGACCGCTCCTCGAAATATCGCTCCGCGTGTCACCCCAACCCGCACAAACTGTGGCGGTGCGTTGGCGCTGCGACGAATCTGCCGCGTGCCAACGGTTGCGTGCTTTTGGGCGTACGACCCTGCCAATTTCCGCTGCCCGCTATGATGGACAGTTCCTGCATGTGCGCTTGTCCGGTGCAGTGCCGGCAGTCGCGGCAGCCCTTGCTTCTCTCGCGCCTGAGGTGAGTCCTACGGGACTCGTGGAATGGCAGGCGTGGCGTGACTTTACCCACCCTTTTTTTGCCGGGAAAGAAACCCTCTGGCGCGCGATTGTACCCGCGGCCACCGCGCCTTTAGCGGTCGCCGCGGAATGCGTATGGGATTGGGGCGGCGCGCTACGCTGGTTTAAAGGGGTTGCAGATCCTGGGCTGCTGAGGCAGGCCGTCACCGCTGCAGGGGGGCATGTTCGACCGTGGCCCGGGTCTGGGCTCGAGCCGTTGGCAGATGCGCTCACGGCTCGCGTGATTTCCAGCTTTGACCCGATGGGTCTGTTCAATCCCCCTTAAGAGGAAACCGATGCGCGCGATTTTGCACCAGGGCATTTTACCGGCCGGCGAGCTGGCCGAAGCGGCGGCGATCGTGCGCGCCTGCGTGCACTGTGGGTTTTGCAATGCCACGTGTCCTACTTATCAGGTGCTCGGCGACGAGCGAGATGGGCCGCGAGGGCGCATCTATCTGATGAAACACATGCTCGAAGGCGGGGCGGTCACGGCGACCACGCAAACCCACCTCGATCGCTGCCTGGGCTGTCGCGCCTGCGAAACTACCTGTCCCTCTGGCGTGCACTACACGCGCTTGCTGGAACTTGTTCGTCCGCACGTAGAGCAGGCTGTCCCGCGTGCATTCTGGGCGAGGTTTTCGCGTTGGTTGTTACGCACGATTGTGCCCTATCCGGCGCGTTTTGGCCGATTACTGAGCGTGGGGCGCGCAGTGCGCGAGGGGTTGCCGCGCAAGCTGCGTGAACTTGTCCCAGCGCTTTCCCGTGCGAAGTTCAGCGCGTCGCCAGTGGCAGTCCCGCGTGCGCGTTATGTCCTCCTCGAAGGCTGTGTACAGGACACCGCGGCACCGCAGATCAATCTTGCGGCAGAACAAATCCTGAGTAGCCTGCAGATCACGACGCGGCGGGAACCACGGGCGGGCTGCTGCGGCGCGTTAGCACTGCATCTCGGGGCGACAGAAGAGGCGCGTGATTGCGCTCGGCGCAATATCGATGCCTGGTCGCCACTGCTCGCGAGTGGTGAAGACGCAGGCGTGTTCTGCGCGTCGAGCGGCTGCACACAGGTGCTGAAGGATTACGGCCATCTGCTGCGCGATGATCCACAGTACGCCGCACGCGCCGGCCAAGTTGCGGCGGCGGTACGCGATGCCAGTGAGGTTATTGATGCGCCCGCCATCGCCGCGCTGTGTGCGGGCGGGACGGGGCGGGCGGCTACTACCATTGCTTTCCAGGCGCCATGCAGCCTACAACACGGTTTGCACGGGAATCTAAAAGTCAGCGAGGCCCTGGGCGCGGCAGGATATCAATTGTCGGCTATCGCCGACGGTCATCTTTGTTGTGGCTCAGCCGGCAGCTATTCGCTATTGCAACCGTTGATCGCGGGCGAGCTTCGTGCGCGCAAGCTCGCCGCCCTTGAGGCAGGGCTCCCCCAGGCAATTGCTACCGCGAATATCGGATGTTTGTTATACCTCCAACAGGCGGCAGGCGTACCCGTTAAGCATTGGCTGGAATTAATCGCGGAGGCGATGCCTGCACACTCGGGTTAGCGTCGGGGCGCGTCCTTAGTAGATTTTCAGGATCGCCGCATCGGATTTGTCTTCGATGTAATCTTCGAAGCCGTCACCCGGCGGGTTGCCGTCGTAAATCTTGTATTCCCGCTGTTGCCGGTAGGCCTCGCGCACGAAGGTGTAAGGATCAAGTGCGGCCTGATCGCGAATGCTGGAGGCTTCGAGTAAGTTGGCACGCGTATTCACGGCGTTCAGCACGCCAAGTGGCAGGGTCACGACCGCGTTCAGGTAGGTCAGCGGATTCAGCAGCATGCTGGACGCACTATTCGGTAGATCACGAAACGAATTCGGGCCCATCAAAGGGAGCACCAAGTAGGCCCCTTCGCCCATACCCCAGGTGCCAAACGTTTGCCCGAGATCCTCGTCGTGCTCCGGCATCCCGATGCTGGTGGCGGGATCGAACAACCCGCCAATACCCACCGTACTATTCACCACGAATCGGCCGGTATCTTTGACAAGCTGTCCGCCTTTGCCCTGCAGTAGATCGTTGGCGATGATGTTGATGTAGCCCACATTGCCGAAAAACTTAGTGACGCCGGCGCGTACCGGGTCGGGCGTGACTTTGACATAGCCGCGGGCCACGGGCTCGAAGAAATTGCGGTCAATGGAATCGTTGAAATTATAAAAACTGCGGTTCATCCCTTCGTAGGGATCCGGCGATTCAGCGGAGGGGGAGGTTGGCGTGGACGCGCAGCCGGCGAGCAGGCCACCAATGAGGATGCCCGCAGCCGCTTTGATTTTCATTTCTTGATGCATTATTAACGTATCCGATGAGGTGGTCCCATCCTGTTGCGTCTGTCCTACGCAGGAGGCCAGGATAGTGGCGAATTTCAGTGGCCGTATGATGCAACCTTCGCCTTGAGTTTGGCAATAAGGGCATCGATTCCCTCACTGCCTATAACGGCGGTGTACTCCGCGCGCTTGAGTGAAAGATCCGAGACGCCCTGGGCCACGACGTTGACAATTCGCCACTTGCCCTGCGCCTTGGCGAGGAGGTAGTTCAGCGACACTTCCTTGCCATCAGCCTTAATCAGCACAGTTTTGATCAGTTGCGCGCTCTTCTTGTCTTCCTGTGCACGGGTGGCGAAGCGCTCGCCGTCAAAATCCTTAAAATTCGCCGCGTAGGTGGCCGTGCTGAGCTGGGTAAACACCTCAATGAATTCGCGCTTTTTGTCGGTGGGAATCTGCGCCCAGTAGCGGCCAGTGGTGAGTCGCGAGATCGTTTCGAAGTCAAAACTCGCGGCCAACGCTGGCGCGAGCTTGGCGGCTCTGCCAGCGAAGCCTAATTGCGCGCCCTGCCGCATGGTCTCCAGCAGCACGTTGTGGAGCTTTTCAACGGTGGCCTGTGCCTCCGTCTGCGTGGCGCCGGAGGGCAGAGCGCAGAGGAAGAGCAAACAAAAGGGCAGGACAAGTTGTAGACGACGATGCATGGGGTTCTCCAGCTATGGCGCAGATACTCAAGAAGATCGTTCGTAGACGCGGTTTTTCCAACGGGACCGCTCACCACGCCAGAAGCGCAGCGCCGAGGTCCAGGTCATCGCGAGGTAAAGCGCAGCTGCTACTGGCAACGTCGGTAGCCACCACCGCGTTCGTCCATAGTAGGACAATACGGGTGAATAGGTGATAAACATCAGACCTAACGACAGCGCCGAGCTTAAACGCACGGCAGGTGCACGCGACCACACGCCATAGACCGGGACCACGAAGATGATGAGCATGAGAACTGTGCACAGCAGCAGCAGACCGCTCGAATAGCGCAATTGGGTAAAGGCGGTACGCGCCACCATATTCCAGATACTCGATAAATCCGTATAAGGCCGGATTGCACGCACACCCTGCGAGAGTCCAAGCCAGACGCTGCCGCCGGTATTTTTGACTTTACGCGCTAATGTGCAGTCGTCGATCAAAGCCCCGCGGAGGGCAGCGAAGCCGCCAATTTGTCGCAAGGTGGCGGTCTTAATCAAAATACAGCCGCCGGCCGCCGCCGCGATCACTGGTGAACGGCTATTCGCCAGCGCGAATGGATAAATCAACTTAAAGAAATAAATAAAGGGCGGAATCAACAGCGCCTCCCACCAACTTTCCATCGGCAGGCGCGCCATTACCGAGACCATGACTCTATTCTCGGCGAACATTTTTTCCAGCAGGGCGCTCAGCAGACCGGGGCTTAACTCGATATCTGCGTCGAGCAACAGCGTGTAAGGCGTTACCACGTGCGCCAGCCCTTGCTCCAGCGCCCACAGTTTGCCGCTCCACTCCGGCGCCGGGGCCACGCCCTCGATTACCCGCAGGTTAGGGAGCGCAAGGGCGTGGGCCAGATTGGCCGTGCCGTCATTACTTTGATCATCGATCAGGATGAGGTGGGCGAGCGGTCCTTGTTGGGCGAGCGCATGCAGCGTGCTCGAGATTGACTCTGCTTCATCACGGGCTGGAATCAACGCCGTCACCTCGGCGAGCGCCGCGTGGGGCGGATGTCTTGAGCCTTCGATCCGTTCCCGGGTCGACCACGGGCGCCACGGTAGAAGCAGGATTGCAAGCCATATAAGCAGTGCCGAGTAGCTGAGGCTCAACAGCATGGTGTCATGGGGCGGGCATCAAAGCATGCCGCCAGCGCAACGCCGGCGGCTGCGGCCCAATCCTACGTGGATTACCGTCTCAGGCGACGCGCTTGCTGCTAGTGCCACATGCGGCACCGGCGGCATCACCCTTTGCGACCAAGCGCGGGCGGGTGGCGGGCTCGTCGTCATAGAGAAACGGCACCTCCGGTGCCATTGGGCCATCCGTTTGCGGGCCCTTGAGGAAAGTCTTGAACGCCTTGAGCGGGTTTTTAAAGGTATCGTTTACCGCGGTGGCCTCGTATCCGCAATGGACCATGCAATCCGCACACTTGGGATTTACGCCGGTGCCGTATTTTTCCCAGGCGGTGTCTTCCATCAAGGACTTGAAACTGGTCGCATAGCCTTCGCCCACCAGCAGGTAACAGGGCTTCTGCCAACCGAAAACATTGCGCGTGGGATTGCCCCAAGGCGTGCAGTGGTAGGTTTGGTTGCCGGCGAGGAAATCGAGATATAACGAGGATTGGTTGAAGCGCCAGTTGCGGCCCTTGCCCAGCTTGAAGATGTCGCGGAAGAGCTGTTTGCTGGACGTGCGCTTCAGGAAAACGTCTTGGCGCGGTGCGCGTTCATACATGTAGCCAGGAGAAATGGTGACGGCTTCCACCCCCAGTTTCATCATTTCGTCCATAAAGTGGGCGACTTCGTCCGGCGCCTCGCCCTGGAACAGGGTGCAGTTAACGGTCACTCGGAAACCACGCCCCAGGGCTTTTTGGATGACTTCGATGCATTTGTCGAACACGCCGTCCCGACACACCGAGGCATCGTGGCGATCGCGATTGCCATCGAGATGAATCGAGAAGGTGAGATACGGGGAGGGCGAGTATTCGTCCATCTTGCGTTCGAGCAGCAGGGCGTTAGTGCACAGGTAGACGAATTTTTTGCGCGCGATATAACCCTGCACAATTTGCTGCATATCCTTGTGGATTAGCGGCTCGCCGCCCGCAATCGAGACGATCGGTGCGCCACATTCGTCGATCGCTGCCATGCAGTCGTCATAGCTCAGACGCTTGTCGAGGATTTCATCGGGGTAATCGATTTTGCCGCAGCCTGCACAGGCCAGATTGCAACGGAACAGCGGTTCCAGCATGAGCACCAGCGGATAGCGTTCTACCCGTTTAAGTTTTTGTTCAACGATGTAACGCCCCACGCGATACTGCTGAATCATCGGCACTGACATGCGTGTCCCCTCGTCTTAGGTGGCTTGAATCTGGATTAAAACCGCTTAACATTCAATGAATTGCCAAAGCGATTCGCGGCGCATCTTACGACAATGTAGCGGCAGCGGAAAGCAATAATTTCGCCAGCCACTGAAAGCTCTGAATAAGTCGCCGCCAGAGCCGCGCAGCGGACGGTGTTGGCCGCTGCAATTGCCGGGCGCGCCGTTAGCTTGCAAGGCCCAGATCACCTATCCATAATCACGGGCCCGCCGCGAAGTCAGGCGAATTTCCCACCAGATACCATCGAGCATGACTGAGCCTAATCACTATCCACTCCTTGAAAAAATTGATTCGCCGCATGATCTCAGGCGGTTACCCGAATCCTCGCTTGAGCAAGTCGCGCGCGAGTTGCGGGCCTACTTACTGGACTCCGTTAGCCGCAGTGGCGGGCACTTTGCGGCGGGACTGGGCTCGATCGAACTGACCATCGCGCTGCATTACTTGTACAACACGCCGGAAGACCGCATCGTCTGGGACGTCGGGCATCAGGCTTATCCCCACAAAATTCTCACGGGTCGTCGTGCTGCCATGCCCACGGTTCGCCGCTGGGGCGGCGTCGCCCCCTTCCCGAAGCGCGACGAGAGCCCTTACGACACCTTCGGCGTGGGGCATTCGAGCACGTCGATCAGCGCAGCGCTCGGGATGGCAATCGCCGCTAAGCACACGGGGAGTCAACGGCGCGCAGTCGCGGTGATCGGTGACGGCGGACTCACCGCAGGCATGGCCTTTGAGGCACTCAATCACGCGGGCGACATCGGGGCGAATTTGCTCGTAATTCTTAATGACAACAACATGTCGATCTCGCCCAATGTCGGGGCCTTATCGAATCGTTTTGCGCAAATCCTCTCTGGCAAGCTCTACACCACCGTCCGCGAGGGCAGCAAAAAGGTCCTGTCCCAAATGCCGAGTGTGTGGGAACTCGCGCGACGCGCTGAAGAACATGTGAAGGGCTTGGTGATGCCCGGCACCTTGTTCGAGGAGTTCGGCTTCAACTACATCGGCCCGATCGACGGGCATGATTTGCCAGCGGTGCTGCAAACCCTGCGCAACATTCGAAGCTTAGAGGGGCCGCAGTTCCTCCACATTATTACGAAGAAGGGCAAGGGTTACGCGCCAGCCGAGGCAGATCCCGTCAAGTACCACGGAGTTTCGCCGTTCGATCCGAAACTCGGCATCGTGCCGGGCAGCAAGGCCGGCAAGCCCACCTACAGCGATATTTTCGGCGAGTGGGCCTGCGATATGGCGGCCTTGGACAGCCGCATGATCGCCATTACCCCTGCCATGCGCGAAGGTTCGGGTTTGGTGAAATACGCGCGCGAGTTTCCGCGCCAGTACCTTGACGTCGCGATTGCCGAACAACACGCGGTGACGGTGGCCGCCGGGATGGCATGTGATGGTCTCAAGCCGGTGGTCGCGATCTATTCCACCTTTCTTCAGCGCGCCTACGATCAAGTGGTGCATGATGTTGCCTTACAGAAATTACCGGTGTTGTTTGCGCTTGATCGTGCCGGTCTGGTGGGCGCCGATGGCCCAACCCATGCCGGTAGTTATGACGTAACCCTGCTGCGCTGCCTGCCGGACATGGTGCTCATGGCGCCGGCGGATGAGAACGAATGCCGGCAGATGCTCTATACCGGTTTTTGCCTGGAGCAACCGGCTGCCGTGCGCTACCCGCGCGGGAGCGGGCCCGGGGTGGCGACGCAGAAGGAAATGACTGCCCTGACGATCGGCAAAGCAGAGATAAGAAGGCGTGGTAAAAAAGTTGCCCTGCTGGCCTTCGGGAGCATGGTGACGCCAGCCTTGGAAGTGGGCGAGCGCCTCGATGCGACAGTGGTCAACATGCGGTTTATCAAACCGCTGGACGACGAACTCGTGCTGGAGATGGCGCGCACGCACGATTTGTTAGTCACATTGGACGAGAATGTCATTGCCGGCGGCGCCGGCGGCGCGGTCACGGAACTGCTAGCGGTGCACAGCCTCACGCCGCAGATACTGCACATCGGCTTGCCAGATCGCGCGATCCAACACGGCGCGCGTGAGGAGATGCTGGAAGAGGCGGGGCTTACTGCCCCGCAAATCGAAACGACGATTCGCCCACATCTTGTGCTGAGTGGAGCGCGACCTTCGGCGGCCGCATTGTCGGCTTAAGCGAGCCCGTACTTGCACGACGTTTTTGCCGTTCCGCCTAGAAATTCCTTGTAGTTGCGGTGCGTTCCTGGTCTCCGTCCTCGCGACTCCCATCCCCCGGTGGGGCCCAGTCGCTGCGGGCGAAGACCAGGAACACCCCGCGCCTAGCGTGCCGTCGAATTTTGGATAATCTCGCGTAGCGCATTACACAGCCGCGCAAGATCGTCCGGGGTTATCTCGCCCATCGTCGAGATTCGAAAAATCTGCTGCGCGAGCGTGCTTTGTCCGGCATAAATGATGAAGCCACGTGCCTTTAGCGCATCGTGCAGGGTTGAATAATCGAAACCCGCAGGCAGCTCGAAAGCATTGAGCACACAGGAACTCTCGGCATCCTCCAGTAGCGGGCGAACTGAGAGCTCCAGCAATTGCCGACGCACCGCGCCGAGACGCGCCCGATAAGTCGCGCGCCGTACTTGCCAGCCGCCTGCTTCTTCCAGTTCATCCAGCGCCGCCGACAGTGCATAGAACGTCTGCACGGATTGAGTGAACGGCGTGCCGTTGCGATCCTGATTTTCGAGGTAGGCGCGCAAGTCGAGATAGACCGAACGGTTCACTTCACCGGCACCGGCGACTGCGCTGCGCCGGGCGACAACGAAGCAGGTCCCAGGCACGCCGTGTAAACATTTATTCGCGGTCGCCGCTACCGCCGCGATTGGCCACTGCGCAAACTCAAGCGCCTCCGCGCCGAAACTGCTCACCGCATCGATCAGGAGTTCGACCTTGTGCTCCGCACAAATGGTAGCTAATGCCGTCAGATCGTTTAGCCGACCACTGGTCGTTTCATGATGGACCACGGCGACGTGGGTGAACTCCGGTGCGCTGTGCAGCGCCTGCTGTGTGCGAGCGAGATCGATTGGCCCCAACCACGGATGCTCGAGGCGTTGATGCGCGATGTGATGACGACGCGCGATATTGGTCATGCGCTCGCCATAAACGCCGTTCTCAATGATGAGCAATTTACCATCCGCAGGCACCAGGCTGGTCAGCATGGCCTCGACCGCCGCCGTGCCCGAGCCGGTCATTAAGATGGACGCCCATGTGCTCGGATCGAGCGCGTAGACATTCAGCAGCTGGCGGCGAATTTTCGTTTGAAGGGTGGCGAACTCGGGTTCGCGATGACAGAGATCCGGCCCGAGGAGGGCCGTGCGCACTGACTCGCTCAATGTGACGGGACCGGGATTCAGCAGAATGGTTTTCATGGGGCACTGCGGCAGTGCTGTAGCAGTCGCTGGAGCACTTCGGGAGGGGTGATCGTCGGGCGCGGCAGATTGTCGATGGTGCCGGTTGCAATGCGCAAATGCAGGAAGCGCGGGCCGCTGGTCGCTGCGGTCATAAAATCCGTGAGCGCAGCAATTGAATCTCCCCGCCTCACCAAGCCGTAGCCGCAGGCCTGCGCAATCGCCGCAAAATCCACGTTGCCTGCAACGGTCGCTTGCGCGCCAGTGGAATCGTGGGCCTCGTTGTCGAGCAAGAGATGAAAGAGATTGGCTTGGCCATAAGTGCCGATGGTCGCCAGATTGCCCATGCGCATGAGCGCTGCGCCGTCACCATCGATCACGATCACGCGCAGATCGGGACGGTTCATGGCAAGACCCAACGCAAGACTGGACGCGCAACCCATGGAGCCCACCATGTAGAGCTGATTCGGGCGATCGGATAACGCATACAGTTCGCGACCCGTAAAGCCAGTGGACGCGATGAGTACAGTGTCCTTTGGCGGGGTCATTTCGATGATCCGCGCCAAGACTGCCGCGCGCGTCAGTTGCGGTGGCAATGCGCGGTTGAAGGCCGCACCTTCAATCTCGTGTGCGCGGGCCGCGCATGGCAACCCGCGATTCTGCAATTGGTGAGGCGCGACAGTGCCCTTTTGCATGATGAGCGCATAGGGGCGGGATTCGCGCTGGAAATGGGCCACCGCTCGCGCTAGTGCGGGCGCGATCTCGGCCGCGGTTTGCGGAAACACCTCCCACGGGATCTGCATCGTTGCAAAAAGTCGTTCGGTGACCTCCCCCATCAGTTCATGCTGGGGTTCGTCGTGGACGCCAGGCGCCCCGCGATGGGTGCAGATGATGAGCACCGGAATGCGAAAAATATGGGTGAGCGAGGTGAGCGGGCTGACCGCATTACCGAGCCCCGAGTTTTGCATCATCGCGACGCTGTATTGGCCGCCAATGAAGGCGCCAGCCGCCGCGGCCACGGCATCGCCTTCGTTGGCAGCCGAGACGTACGTGAGTCCCGGATCGGCGATCACATAATTGATGAAAGGAGTCAGGAAGGAGCACGGCACGCCGGCATACCACGCAAAGCCGTGCGTGCGCGCCGCCTCGACAAACTGTCCTGCCTGAATCATTTACCCACCCGCCGTGAAGGTCCCGGCGGATTCGAAATCCTTCACCGAGTTCACATCCAGCCAGTGCCCGTGCACATACCACACATGCACAGGCTTGCCGCTGGCCACCAAGGCATTCAGGAGATCCGGCAGATCGAGTTGCGCGAAGTTGCTGTGTGATCTGAGCATGCTCAAGGTTTCTTCCAGCCAACGTCTGCCTTGGCCCTTCACTCGCAGCATGCCGGTCCAGCGCCCGTCGAGGCGCGAGTCCGTCAGTGACTGGTCGGGGCTGATCTTCCTCAGGGTGACTGCCTGGCTCCACATGGCGCGGTCGTCGGGCTCGCTGCAGGCCGCGAAGTCGCCGTTCGCCGGGACGTCCACCAGGTTGGAATCGACTACGATAGTGAGTGCGGCGTTGTGTTCAATAAGATCCCGCAGAATATAACTGCGGAATAGCACATCACCGTAAATCAGAATCATGTTGTCGGAGAAATGGCTGACCGCGCAGTCCAGCGAAGACAATTCCCCGGTCGAGGCGTGTGCAGGATTCACGCACAGCCGGATACCGCTCACATCAATACTCTCGGCTTTGTAGCCCGCAACGACGGTAATGTCGTCGATGCCGCGCTTCTTGAATTTATCGACGAGATGACGGAGTAGCGGTTTGCCGCCGATCGGTAGCATGACCTTCGGTCGATCATCGGTGAGCCCGGCGAAGCCCTCACCGCGGGTGGCAGCGAGCACAATGGCCCTAGTCTCATCGCGCAGTCCCGAAAAATAACGTTCCTCGGCCGCTTCAAGTTCATCGGCACCCTGCAGACGGAAAATCTCATCCACCGGGGCAATCCGATCTTCGACTTCGAGCAGCGACTGATCGATCTGAATTTGCGCGGCGACCTTCTGCATCGAAGAGACCGAGCTGCGAATCAGGTGATTGGCCCAGATCACCAAGCTTATCCGCGCTTTCCTGAAGACTTCAGTTGGTGTGCTGTAGTACTTGGTTGGCACGATCACCAGCGGCCCGCGATTCGCCCATTCGCGCGCGAATTCCAAAATCTGATCAGGGCGCGAAAGCTTGCTGTGGATCAGGATCGCGTCGGCCCCGGCGCGGCGATAGGCCTCGCCCCGACGCAGCGCTTCGCCAATATCCCAACCGGCGATCAAGGCCTCGACACGCGCCACCACGCAAAAATCCGGGTCGGTCTGACTGTCTTTGCCAGCCGCAATCTTGCCGCTGAACTCACTCACATCCGCGAGCGGTTGGCGCTCTCCCGAAATAAAGCTGTTGGTCTTCGGGAATATCTTGTCCTCAATACAGACACCGGCGACCTCGCGCTGTTCGAGCTTTCTCACCAATCGACGCATGTTGTTGAAGTTACCGTAGCCCGTATCTCCGTCGAGCAGAATCGGAATGCGCGTGACATCCGACATGAACTCGAGCATATCGACCACCTGAGTCCAGCTCGCCTCATTATTGTCGCGCACGCCAAATTGTGCCGAGATCGCGAGGCCACTGGCCCAGATACCGCGAAAGCCTGCTTCTTCAACGATGCGCGCGCTAATTCCGTTATGCGCTTCGCAGATGAATTCCAAGTTGGGCGAGACGAGCAGCGCGCGCAGTTGCGCAGTCTTGCGGGCGAGAGGTCTTTGCAATTCAGTCATGCGAGCAGTCCAGTTGGGGGAGGATGTCATCGTGTGCACGCACGATGTCTTCCGGAAAATCGATTTCGAGCCACGGCAATGGCGCGACCTTCTCGAAGCCTAAGGGATACGTGCGCGCAAGAATGAGATCACGCAGCACCTCTTCATAGGGTTCATCTAACCGGTTGTGTTCGATATACGCTTCGCAGCGCGCAGCGAGCGCCTGTGCACACGCGGGCTCGAATTTGAAGAACCCCACCGATTCGCCACAGGTGTCAAAGCGAATTTGGGGATCGGGCTTTTTACGGAACTCCACGATTTGCCGGTCGGCGACGCAAATCTTGACCGGCTCATCGCCCGGGATGAAATCCTCATCGAATAGAAAGCAATTGCGATGCGGGCTTTGCACCAGGCGCGTGAGCAAGCGCGGTGCGCACAGCACATCGGCGTCCATCAACAGCACGTCTTCGCCGCAGGCAAGCGCCTTGCGCACAGTCCACAAGCTAACCACGCTGCCGCGCCGGTAGCGTTCGTTGAGTACACATTCGACTTTGAGCGGCGCATTGGCGACATGCGTCGCGATCTGCTCGGCGCAATATCCGACGCAAATCGTGAGGTGCGTAATTCCATTGGCGGCGAGATTCGCCAAATGGCGTTGGAGCAAGGTTAAGCCGCCAAAGGTAAGCAGGGATTTCGGTTGCTCACCGAATTCGCCCAGGCGATTGCCGATACCCGCTGCCAGAATGACCGCGCGCATGCTTCAGCGGGACCACGATTTAAAGACTTGGCGGAATCCGAAATACGCGATCGCATCCTTCATGTTTGACACAAAGCGGCGCACGGGATGCATGCTCGCACTGGTCACGTACTCGAGGGTGAGGGCGATGCGGCGTTCGTGGTCACCGAGCGGCGTGATGCGATGGTAAAGCTTGTCGCCATTGAAGATCGCCAAAGTGCCGGGCGCGAGTGGCATCGCTTCCTCGCGCATAGCGCGGGTCGGGTCATCTTTGTAGAGCTGATATTCGAGACGACAACTCGAGTCATCGACGATGCCCAGCAGAATCGTGTAGCGCGCACCCTTGTAGTACGAAGTATCGTAGTGATACCCAATGTGATCGCCTGCTTCCGTGTAGTAGTACAGCGCGTAGGTATGTGGATCGTTGCCGGGACAGAGTAATAAAGGCTGCCCGGTGATCTTCGCGAAGCAATCCAGCAGGGCGGGTGACCGATAGAGCTCGCCGAATTGCGGCGCGAGCCCATCTAAATCATAACGACTAATACTGCCGCCTTTTTTGTGACGCGGAATGTAATTACGATGGACATGCGGCTCGAGTGTGGGCAGCGTGGCCTTCAGCGCAGCCAGCCACGCCGGACTGAGGAAATTCTCCACTGTCAGAAACTCGTTCTGCGCCAGAAATTGCGCGTGGAGCTGCGGGTGATTCAGTTCCCCGACACGAGTAGCCATGAACTGTTCGAGCTTGGACGACATGCGAATTTAACTTATTGGCTGCGGCGAGCGGCGGGGGCAGGTTACAGGGCGCGTGGCGGGTGATCAACTTGAAACCAGGCGACTGCGGCGGTGATCGATTCGCGGGCTGGTCGCGTTTGATAACCGAGTTCGCGGATTGCGCGCGCGCTGCTGAAAAACATCTGCTTGCGCGACATTCGCAGTCCATCCACGGTGGCTTGAGGTTCTGGGCCATGCGTCAGCCAGGCCCACCATTCGGACGCATACGCCAGCGGGAAAATCATGCCGCGCGGCAGCCGAATGCGGGGTGGCGCATGTCCACAAAGGCCTGCGATTACGCCGAGAATATCCCGCAGACTCATGTCCTCGCCGCCCAGAATATAGCGGCGGCCAATTTTCCCGGAGTCAAAGGCAAGTAGATGTCCGGCAGCGACATCTACGACATGCGCGAGATTGAGACCGGTATCCACATAGGCCGGAATTTTGCGACGGATAGCATCGCGGACCATCCGCCCCGTGGGCGTGGGTCTGATATCGAACGGTCCAATCGGCGTGGAGGGGTTC